>NZ_JBFUGW010000040.1:0-32428 GCF_056402735.1 Rhizobacter sp. P3_C12 | reverse complement strand
TCGCCGGTGTCGCGCGTGATCACCAGCACGCGGCCCGACGGGTAGGTGATGGTCATCAGGTCGCCGTGCGAGTAGGCGTACTTCACCGTCGTCTGAATCGGCGCCGTGTTCGCACCGGCTTTGGCGTTCACCGACTGCACGGCTTCGGTGATCCGGCCCCGTGGGTCGTACCTGAATCGGGCGAAACCGCTCGGGTGATCCACTCGGCTGAGCCGGCCGATGCTGTAGGTGTAGTCCGGGCCGGTGAGGTCCCAACTCCACGTGACGGTCTGGCTCGCTTGTCCGCTCTGGGTATAGACGAGGCTGGTGGGCCGATTCAGCTCGTCATAGGTGTAGGCCTGCGTCACACCACGACTGTCGGTGAGCGTCTTGAGGTTCCGTGCCGAGTCGTAGGTGATGTTCGTGATGCCGGTGTCCGGGCTGATCAGCTGCGTCGCATCGCCGAAACCATTGCGCGGGTACTGCGTGACCAGGTTGCGTGGGTCGGTCACCTTGGTCGGGCGTCCTCCGCCGTCGTACTCGATTGCGGTCCTGCCGCTCTTCGGATCGGTCAGCTCCTTCACGCGGTACTGCGCGTCGTAGCTCGCCTTGTTCTGCAGGTTCAGGCTGCTCGGGTCCTTCGTCACCTTGGTGGGATTGCCCTCAGCGTCGTATTCGTACGTCGCCACTGGCGTCGGTGACACCGGTGGAGGAGGAACTTGGGCCGTCGCTGCATGGGTCAGCAAGGCCGCAGCACCCGCGGCGATCAGGTTGTGCTTCATCGTCTTCTTCATGTTCTCACTCCCTGCCGTTGCTCTGCTGCGCACGGCCCAATACGTCCATCACCCGTGCCAGGCCACGCTTGAGCGCACCTGCCGGATCCTTCACGTGCTGGTCGGTCTGGTTGCCGGCGTTGTCGAGCACGTAGTCGATGCGGTTGGCCTTGTTGTCGTAGGCCGCCACCCGCCGATGCGCGTCGTCGTAGTCGAAGCCCACCCAGGTGCCGTTGTCGAAGATCACCTTCTTCAACTGACCCGCTGCGTCGTACGCATACGTCGTCGTCTCGCCACCGACCGTGTTCGTCAGCAAGCGCTGCCGCAGGTCATAGGTGTTCACCGTCACGATCCCCTGCGGGTCGGTGCTCTGCAAGACCTGTCCGTACTTGTTGTAGCGATCGAAGGTGGTCACCTGGCCCCTCGCGTTGGTGATGCTGCGCAGGTCGCCCTTCGTGTGATCGGCGTTCGTGTCGGGGTAGTAGTCCAGGCTCGACGCGTCGTTGACATCCGTGCGCGAGCCCTTGCTGGTCAACACTCTCCCCTCTGCGTCATAGGTCCAGCTCTGGACCTCGTTCGCCACCGCGGTGTTGAACAGCGACGGCACCGCCGGCGTCACCGGCTTGCCCGGCAGGCCGGCCGCCGGCGGCGTGAAGGCCGCCGTGTAGCGCGCCACGCCCTGGGTGATGCGCACTTCGTCGACCGCGCCGTTCAGGTACCACACGCCCTGGCCCGTGTCCGGCGTGCGCCCGATGTTCACCGGCGTGCTCGATGGGTAGATCGCCCCGTTGATCGCCACCGGCGCGCTCGGCACGCCGTTCAGGAAGATCCGCAGCGCCGTGCCCTGGCGCACCACCGCAATGTGGGCCCAGGTGTTCAGCGGGATCTGGTTCGCATGCCAGAGGCTGCCGGCATCGCTCGACCCGTCCTGCGACCAGCGCGTGGCCACCGAGCCGTTGGGGCCGGTCAGGATGTCGAAGCCCCGCGCCCCACCGTTGCCGTAGTTGCTCAGCAGCGTCGCGAAGTTGCCGTAGGCGTTCAGCCGCACCCAGGCTTCCACGGTGAAGTCATTCGCGCCCAGGTCCAGCGCCGCGCTCGGGGCGGTCACGTAGCTGCCCTGGTTGCCATCCAGCGCCAGGCCGCCACTGCCATAGCGTGCGGCCCCGGTGTTGACGGCCGCATTACCGAAGGCGCTGACCGGGTAGCCATTGACCGAGCTGTCGACCAGCCCCGCCGCGTTGCCGCCATCCAGGTGCAGCAGCAGGCTCACGTTCGCGTAGCTCGGATCCACGCCGTTCGGGTCCGCCGGCACCGCTGCTTTGCCGGCCAGCGCAAAGCGCTTGGTCCCGCTGTTGTCCAGCGTCGCCTGCGCCACCCGCTTGCACAACAGCGGCAGCGGCTTGCCGTCGGGCAAGGCAGCGGCCGCCGCGCAACTGGCGATCTGGTTGGCGTTGAACGGATCGCTCTGCCCGTGGTAGACCCAGGTCGTGAGCAGCTTCGGCCCCGCCTGTCGCACCGGCAGCGGCCAGTCCGGGTGCCACTCGGTGCTGGTCATGCGGCTGTTGCCCGGCAGGCTGCTCGCTTGGATGGCACTGCCGCAGTCATCGGTCTGCGCCAGCCCTTCCACCGTGGTCAGCGGCAGCTTGCGCTGCAGGTCGTTCGCGAAACAGCTTCTCGTGCCGTTGAAATCGTCCCGGCGGCTCAGGATGCCGTTCACATCGAACGCCTGGCTGCTGGTGCTGGCCGAGCATCCCGCACCCGCCGGCTGGCTGCGCCCGGTCAGGTACACCTTGTCGTTGATGACGGTGGTGCTGATGTCGCTCACCGCGCCGTTCGGGTCGGTCAGCGTCAGCCCGCTCGGCGCCACCCAGCGGTGGTCGCGCCACAGGATGTTGGTGGCCGCATCGTAGGTGTCGGTCACCTCCCAGCTCGGCGGCGTCGCGTAGGCGGCCGTGTAGTGGTCGGCACCGCCGGCCCACTGCGTCTCCACGGCCAGGCCGCGCTGGTCGTAGCCGTAGGTGGCCAGTCGCGCGCCGCGCTCGTCGACGATGCCCGTCACCGCCCACGGCAGGTCGCCGCGTTCGTAGAGGTACTGCCGCGTCTTGCCCGCCGGGTCGGTGATCAGGCTCAGGTTGCCATGGGTGTCATAGGCGATGAAGCTGCTGCCGGCATCGCTCGTGATCTGGCGGATGCGCGCCCGGGGTGCACCCGCGGGCCACTCGTAGCTGAAGCTGACGCGGCGGCCGGTCTGGTCCTGCAGCCCGGTCAGCAGGCCCGGCTCGGGCGTGCCGTCGGTTGCGGTGCTGTAGCTGTAGCTCAGCCGGTGGCCGTTCGTGTAGACCACGCTGAGCAGGCGACCCTCGGTGTCGTAGAGCTCCTCGGATTGCGCGGCCATGTCGGTGTAGCGCCAGCCGCCGCTGGTCTGCTGCAGGCGGTCGGGCACGTCGGCATCGGGCTGCCAGGTCCCCGCGTCGTCGCGCTTGAAGCCCTGCCAGCTGCCGTCGTCGCGCGTGGCCACCACGCTGCGCAACGCGTGGGCGGCATCGGTCTGGAAGATCAGGCGCTTGTGCAGGTTGCCGCGCCAGAATCCGCCGAACGAGACGCTCGCATTGGCGGCCAGCGCCGCAGCAGATGCCGCCTCCGGCGCGCTCTGCGGCGGCAGGTTCATCGTGTCGTACAGCGCCACCAGCGGCTGGCCGCCGATGCGGCCCACGCCGAGGTCCTCGCGCAGGCTCTTGCCGCCGCTGATCGGGTGGATCGGGTGCCCGGGCTGGAGCTGCGCCGGGCAGCTGCGCGGCGGGCCCTTGATGCGCGTCATCACCCAGGGGCCGCGGGTTTCGTAGGTGCCGCCCAGGATGTTGTCGGAGTGATGAATCTCGTCGCGGTAGCGGGAATCGATGACCTGGCGCATGCGGAAGTGCACGCCGTCGGTCTCATGGTCGAGGTAGGTGCACTCGCGGATCGTGTAGTCGTCCGGCGCATTGCGCACCGACGCGCAATACGAGCCGCTGACAGACTCCAGGATCCGGATCAGGTCACCGACCGCGGTCGGCACCGACGACGTCCACGCGCCGGTGGCCCCGTACCTCGCCTGGTACTGCGTGATGGGCTGTGCTGCAACCGATCCGACCCACCACAGGCACGCGTGCGCCATCAGCAGCATCAGCGCTGCCATCTTCCTGCGCTTCACCGAACGCTCCTCGTCTCGCCTCGACATCGGTGAACACCTGCGGTGTTCGACCGACTACCTGTGCTCGCGGCGAATCCTCTGGAGGAACTGCATCGGCGCGGCCAGCGAATTAGAAGAGAAGTGCGCCCGCGTTACAAGGCCTGCAGGGCACTGCGCCCATGCAAGTTTCGCAGCCCCTTTTGCGCGACGTGCATCGCGCGAGGGGGGCCAGTCTCGCGACAGCCGGCGATGAGATCGCCGGCCGATTCTCAACGGGTCAGCGGATCAGCGGCTCAGCCTGATCCAGTTCAGGTTCCACCCCCCCTGCAGCGCCTTCACCGCGATCTGCTGCTGCCCGGCGCTCAGCTGCACCTGGTGCGAGACCGTGGTCCAGTTCTGCCAGCCGCCGGTCGACGGCACGCCGAGGCTGCCGTACACCTGCGTGCCGCCGGCGCGCTCGAGCTGCAGCACGCCGCCGCCGCTCTGGCTCGCGACGCGGTACTGCACCGTCCACGTGCCGGCGCTGGGCACGTTCACGTCCCACACCACCCAGTCGTTGGCATCGATGTAGCCGAGGTTCTGGCCGCCTTCGGTGCAGGCTTCGGCCGTCATGCCCTGCATCACCGCGTAGTTCTCGGCCTCCAGCGTGATCGACGAGCCCTGCAGCAGCGGCGTGCGCGCGAAGGTCGCGTCGTTGCGGTCTCCATCGCTCGCGATGCTCTCGACGTACAGCAGCGAGCTGCGGTGGCGCAGGTAGCGGCCGGGGAAGTTCCACGATTCGAACGAGGTCGCGCCGGCATTGGCCAGGCCCGCACGCTGGTTGAAGGTGGCGTCCTGGCGGAACAGCGTCGAGTTGTCGTTCGCGTCGAGCCAGACCTCGCCGTTGCGGTGACGCAGGTAGCTGTTCGGGTAGTTCACCGACTGGAACGAGACGCCGCCGCCGGCCAGGCCCGGCACCATCGTCCAGTTGCCGTCGGCGATCGGCGAGACGCTGCCGGCCGGGTCGATGCGGCCGCGGCTCGCCTGGTGGCGGATCACGTTGCCGTCGATGTTCTGGCTGGTCCAGGCCGCCTGCGTCGTGGCCGCGGTGCCGGGCTGGTAGACCCGCACGTAGTCGACCAGCATGCGCGCCGGCAGCGCCCCTTCGTCGATGTTGAAGCCGGGCCAGTTGCCGCCCACCGCCATGTTCAGCAGCAGGAAGAAATCGCGCTGGAATTCATCGGTGCCGCCGGCGTTGTTGCTGATGTCGATCACGTGGTACTGCGCGCCGTCGACGAACCACTTGATGGTGTTCGTGTCCCACTCGACCGCGTACACGTGGTAGCTGTTGATGCTGGTGGCCACGTGCCCGCCGTACGACGCGTAGCTGCCGTTGGCGGCCTGCCAGTGCACGGTGCCGTAGACGTCGGCGCCGGTGTTGATCTGCTCCATGATGTCGATCTCGCCCGACGCGGGCCAGCCGACGCTCGAGATGTTGCTGCCCAGCATCCAGAACGCCGGCCAGGTGCCCTGCTTGCCCGGCAGCGCGATGCGCGCCTCGATGCGGCCGAACTTGAAGCTCTTCTTGCCCTGCGTCTTCATGCGCGCCGAGGTGTAGCGCATGCCGCCGAAATCCTCGCGCTTCGCGGTGATGACCAGCGCGTCGTTCTCGACCGTCGCGTTCTCGCGCCGGTAGTACTGCTGTTCGTTGTTGCCCCAGCCGCCCGAGCCGGTGCCGGTCTCGAAGACCCAGTCGGGGCTGATGCTGCCGTGGAATTCGTCCTGCCAGACGAGCTGCCAGTTCTGCGCGAACGCGAACGGCGCGCTGAGCAGGCCGATCAGGCCCAGCAGCAGCGCAAGCAAAGGTCGCAGTCTTCTCATGGTGTCCTCCAACGTGATGTGTGTGGCGATCGGCGCGGCTGCCGGGCACTCTGACGGTGCCCATCGCCGGATCCTAGCGGTTTTGCAAGCGGTTTCAGAAAGCACCACCTTGCAACGCGCCGCAGCGGTTCGCCAGGGGTGGCACGATGGCGATCCGAACCACTCACCCAGGGAAACCACCCATGAACGCCACCCACACCAAGTCCGGCATCACGGCGGAGCGCATCGCAAAGAAATTCCAGGGCCTGGCCCAGGCCAACGGCTGGGGCAACAACCCGGACGTGCAGGCCTTCGGCGCGCTGCTCGAGACCTTCTCGGAAGCGGTCGATGGCGAGCTCGATGCGCTGAAGATCCAGCTCACCGACGTGGCCGCGCAGGTGCGGGCGCTGACGCAGCCGCCCTCGCCCTGATTGGTGCCACGCGGTCAACACCGTGGTCCCTGCCGCAGGCCTTCCGCGGCGGGGTCCCCGTTCCTACGATCTGCCCATTCCGCACTCCGCAGAAACCGGGTACCCCAGCCGCACTGGGGATCAAGGAGCATGTGATGACCCAACGCATCAACTACGTCCACCAGGCGCCGGAACTCTTCAAGAAGTTCGTCGAGTTCGGCGGGCTGGTGAAGGACAGCACGATCGAGGAGAAGATCCACGACCTGGTCTCGATCCGCGCCTCGCAGATCAACGGCTGCGGCTTCTGCCTCGACATGCACGTCAAGCAGGCGACGATCCACGGCGAGCGCCCGCTGCGCCTGCACCACCTCGCGATCTGGCGCGAATCGACGCTGTTCGAACCGCGTGAACGCGCCGCACTGGCCTGGACCGAGGCGCTGACCACGCTGGCGCCGCAGGGCGTGCCCGACGACCTGTACGAGCGCGTGCGTGGCCAGCTGTCCGAGAAGGAACTGACCGACCTGACCTACGCGGTGATGAACATCAATGCGTGGAACCGCATCAACGTCGCGTTCCGCACCGTGCCGGGTTCGTCGGACACCGCGTTCGGCCTCGACAAGGCCAGGCTCAGCTGATCGACACCGTCCCGGGCAGCGGGCACGCGAGGTCGAGCGCGCGCGTCTCGGTGGTCATGTGGTCGATGAACACCCGGATGCGCGCCGGCAGCTGGCGCCGGCTCAGCCAGCACAGGTAGTGGCCACTGTCGTCCGGCGCCTGGCCGCCCAGGCAGGCCAGCAACTCGCCGCGGCGCAGCAGCTCGCAGGCCTGGTAGGCGGCCACCTGCGCCAGGCCCAGGCCGTCGAGCGCCGCCTGCAGCGCCAGCTCGACATCGTTGAAGGTGTGACGTGACGGCGGCACCAGCTTGCGTGGCTGGCCGTCGACCTTGAACTCCCAGTCGCGCACCCGCCCGGAGGCGAGCCGCAGGTTGATGCAGCGGTGCGCGGCCAGCTCGTCGACGCTGCGCGGCAGGCCGTGCCGGCGCACGTAGGCGGGCGATGCCACCACCAGCACCTGCATCGGCACCAGCTGCCTGGCGATCACCTGGCTGTCGTCCATGCGGCCGTCGCGGAAGGCCACGTCGATGCCGTCGGTCGTGAAATCGGCCGGTCGGTCGTCGAGCCGCAGCTCGAGCTCGATCTCCGGGTAGCGCGCCTGGAAGCCGCGCAGCAGCGGCGCCACCACCTTGCGGCCGAAGCCGGGCGTCGCCGCGATGCGCAGCGGCCCGCGCGGCGGCCCCTGGCGCAGCTCGCGCATGTCGTCGAGCGCCTGCACGATGTGCTCGACGCCGACGCGGCAGTTCGCATGGAACAGCTCGCCCTCGCGCGTCAGCGCGGTGCTGCGCGTGGTGCGGTGGAACAGCCGCGCATCGAGCTGGGCTTCCAGCTTCTGCACGCTGCGGCTCACCGCCGAGCGGCCGATGCCGAGCCGCTCGCCGGCCTTCGCGAAGCTGCCTTCGTCGACGACGGCGATGAAGGCGACCACGCCGGCATAGCTGGCCGCGAAACTGGCCGCCAGCGTGTCGGCCGCGGCAGGGGAAGCAAGGGAAGTTGAGGCGTCCATGCCCTGTAGAACACGCGAGCCCCCGGGTTTGTGACAGGCCGCCTGAAAAAAGATTGGTGCGCGGCAGGCAACAGCGTGGTCCCTGCCGCAGGGCTTCCGGGGGCGCGGTGCGCTCCCTAGCATCCGTTCCACCCTCCGCAACTCCTGAAAGCCCACCATGAAGATCGTCGTGATCGGCGGCTCCGGCCTGATCGGCAGCAAGCTCGTGCAACGCCTGGCCCGCAGCGGCCACGAGGTGCTCGCCGCCTCGCCCAATTCCGGCGTCAACACGCTCACCGGCGAGGGCCTGGCCGCCGCGCTGGCGGGCGCGAAGGTGGTGGTCGACGTGTCGAACTCGCCGTCGTTCGCCGACGACGCGGTGATGAGCTTCTTCCAGGTCTCGACCCGCAACCTGCTGGCCGCGGCGGCCGCCGCCGATGTCGGCCACCTCGTCGCGCTGTCGGTGGTCGGCACCGAGCGGCTGCAGGCGAGCGGGTATTTCCGCGCCAAGGCGGCCCAGGAGGCGCTGATCAAGGCCTCGCCGCTGCCGTACACGCTGGTGCACTCGACGCAGTTCTTCGAATTCCTCGGCGGCATCGCGCAATCGGGCACCGGGGCCGACGGCAAGACGGTGCGGTTGTCGCCGGCCTTCGTGCAGCCGATCTCGTCGGATGACGTGGCCGACGCGATGCACGACGTGGCACTCGGCAAGCCGCTGCGCGCGACGGTCGAGATCGCCGGCCCCGAGCGCGTCCGGCTGGCCGAGCTGGTGCGGCGCTTCCTCGCCGCCAAGGGCGACTCCCGCACCGTGGTCGACGACGCGCAGGCGCGCTACTTCGGCGCCGAGATCGACGACCGCACGCTGGTAGCGGGCGACGGCGCGCGCCTTGGCACGGTGAACTTCGAGGCGTGGTTCGCCGGGCAATGACCCGCCTGCACCCGCCGCCGTGGCTCAGAATGGGTGCTCCCGACCTCTTGCCCCGATGGACACCGCCTCGCTCGCCTTCAACGGCCTGCGGCCCCGGCTGCGCGGCATCGCCTACCGCATGCTCGGCTCGATGGCCGAGGCCGAGGAGGTGGTGCAGGACGCGTGGCTGCGCTGGCACGAGGCCGACTACGTGGCACACGACGACCCGACCGGCTGGCTGGTCACCGTCACGACCCGGCTGTCGATCAACCGGCTGCGCGCCGCGAAGGTCCAGCGTGAGCACTACGCCGGCCTGTGGCTGCCCGAACCGGTGCTGACCGACGCCGAGGATTCGCCGGAGCAGATGCTGGAGCGGGCCGACGACGTGTCGGTCGCCTTCCTGCTGATGCTGGAGCGGCTCGCGCCCGAGGCGCGCGCGGCCTTCCTGCTGCGCGAGGTGTTCGATGCCGGGTACGACGAGCTGGCCAGCGCGATCGGCAAGAGCGAAGCCGCCTGCCGGCAGCTGGTGCACCGGGCCCGCGAGCAGCTGCGCGACGAGCGGCCGCGCTTCGAGGTGTCGCCCGACACGCACCGGCGCCTGCTCGGCCGCTTCGCGCAGGCGCTGACCGGCGGCGACTTCTCGGCGCTGAAGGCGATGCTGGCCGACGACGCGGAGCTGATCGGCGACGGCGGCGGCAAGGTGTCGAGCTTCGGGCGGCCGATGCGGGGCGGCCAGCGCATCGCGCAGCTGTTCTTCGCGACGAACCTGCGCCTGAAGGACGGGCAGCGCATCGAGCTCGCGCTGATCAACGGCGAATGGGGCCTGCTGCGCTTCTTCGACGGAGTGCTCGAATCGGCGCAGACCTTCGAGACCGACGGCGAGCGCATCGTGCGCATCCACGTGCAGCGCAATCCGGACAAGCTGGTGCGGGTGGCGAAGGCGTTCGGGGGGTGCTGATGCCTTCTTGTTATGTCGTGAAATGCCACATAAGATGGCGGCATGGCCAAATCGATCCGCGTCTCCGACGGCGTCTATGAACTTGCCGCGGCAGCCGGCGAGGCGGTTCACCGCTCGCTGGCGGAGCAGATCGAGTACTGGGTGCGCCTGGGCGCGGCCCTCGATGCCGCCGGCATCACGATGGAAGAGTCGCTGCTGTTGTTGCAGGGCGACCCTGGCGTCAAGGAGCGGATCCTGGCCCACGTCACGTCCACACCGGGGAATACCCGCCGACGCAAGACCTACACCGGCGCGGCATCGATCACCGCCCGGAAGGCGGAATTCGAGCGCGCCGTCGAGCGCGGCGAACGCGACCCGGAAAGCCTCTTCCTGTTCTCGCGTGAACGGGTGAAGGCAGCCAAGGTCACCGAGCGCTTGCCGGCCAGGCCGGGCAAGGGGTGGTGACACGGCGCAGGGCAGCCGAAACACCATGGCATGTGGTGGAGAAGCTGCTGAGCGTCTGCGACGACGGCGAGGTGCTCGTCGGCGGCCAGGCGCTGATGTTCTGGGTGGCCCGGTACGGCCTGAGCGTGCCAAAGCAGTTGCCGGTCATCTCCCAGGATGCCGACTTCCTGACCCAATCGCCCACCGCAACCGATTCCGTCGAGAAGTTCGCCCGTGCCATCCACGGCCAGGCCCGCTTTGCGCGTCGCCAGGCGCTCACGTCGCTCGTCGGGCAGGTCGAGCTCGATCTCTCGGCCGAGGAATTCGTCAACGTCGACATCATCTTCAAGGTGATCGGTCTCGACGCGAAGAAGGTCCTGCAGCGCGCGATGCACATCGAGTTCGGCCGGCACGGCTTCCTGGTGATGCATCCGCTCGACCTGCTCTGCAGCCGCACGGCCAACCTGCATGAGCTGCCGAACAAGAAGACCGAGAAAGGCGCACTGCAGCTCGGCCTGGCGATCGGCGTCGCGCGCGAGTTTCTTCGCGAGAGGGCCGCGAGCATCGCCCCCTCCGAGACCGCCGCCGGCCGCAGCCCGCTGCAGACCCTCGTGTCGGAAATCGAACGGCTCGCACTCAGCGACGCCGGCCGCAAGGTCGCGGCCCGCTGGGAGCAGCACGTGGCCGATGCGATCGACCCGAGCCTGATCCCGGCCGGCCCGTTCTGGACGCGCAAGTGGCCGGCGCTGCGGACCTTGATGTCCGCCGCCCATGCGGAGCGTTTCGCGCCCCCTGACGCCTGACCCTCGCCGTGACGTCTACTGCACGCCGGGCGTCACGCTGAACCAGTTCAGGTTCCAGCCGCCGGTCTGCGCCTTGAAGCCAAACTTGTGCGTGCCCGCGGTCAGCGTCAGCGTCGCCTTGACGGTGGTCCAGTTCTGCCAGCCGCCGGTGGCCGGCACCGACACTGTCGCGTACACCGGCGTGCCGCCCGCCTCCTCGAACGAGAACCAGCCGCCGCCGTTCAGGCTCGCGACGCGGAACGCGATCGTGTAGGTGCCGGTGCTCGGGACCGTGATCGGCGTGTTCACATACGACAGCCAGTCGCCCGCATCGATGTAGCCCACCGACTGCCCGCCGCCACTGTCGGTGGTGGCCTCGGTCTGCACGCCGCTCATCTGCGAGAACGTGCTCGCCTTCACGGTGGCGATCGCCGCCCCGCCGCTGTCGGCGCGTTCGACCTGCAGCCAGTTCAGGTTGAAGCCGCCGGTCTTCGTCGACACGCCCAGCACCTGCTTGCCGGCCTTCAGCGCGACCACGTGCGACACCGTCGTCCAGTTCTGCCAGCCGCCGGTGCTGGCGATGTTGACCGTGCCGAACACCGGTGTGCCGCCGCCCTGCTCCAGCTGCAGGCTGGCGCCGCTGGCTGCGGCGGCCACGCGGTACGAGACGCGGTAGTTGCCGTCGGCCGGCACGTCGACCGCATAGGTCATCCAGTCGCCTGCGTCGATATAGCCCAGGTTGTTGCCGCCGCCGGCATCGGCGGTGGCCTCGACCTGCACGCCCGACATCTGGCACCAGCCCTCGGCCTGCAGCGTCGCCGGCACCGCGGTGTTGCTGCAGGTCGTCGGCGCCGGGGCCGGCCAGCCCTGCACGATGCTGCGCGCGAGCTTGCCCGAGGCGGTCAGCGACGATTCGGGCCAGCCGCCGGTCGCGCTCGCGCCGCCCACCAGCGCGGCCGAGCCTTCGGGTGCGTCGTCGAGCGCCCAGTTCGCATTGCTCAGCTTGCGCGCCTTCATGAAATCGACCCAGGCGGCGGTCTCGGCGGTGGCCACGCCGCCGTTGCCGTCGGCATTCACCGAACCCCATTCGGTGACGAACAGCGCGAGGCCGTTGTTCATCGCGGTGGTCGCCTTGTCGCGCAGCCCCTGGCCGTGCGTGCCGGCGTAGAAGTGCAGCGTGTAGGCGATGTTCGAGAAGCCGGTGATCGGGTCGCGCGACGCCACGTCGGCGTCCTGCGACCAGTTCGGCGAGCCGACGATGATCAGGTTGTCCGGGTCGATCGCGCGGATCGCGCCGATCACCGCCTGCGCATACGGCTTCACGTTGCCGCTCCAGCTCGCGTCGTTCTTCGGCTCGTTGTAGATCTCGTAGATGACGTGGTTGTTCTTGCCGTAGGTGCGCGCCATCTCCTGGAAGAACTCGATCGCCTGCGCCTGGTACTGCCAGGCGTAGTGCGAGTGCCAGTCGATGATCACGTACAGGTCGTTGGCGATCGCCGCGTCGACCACCGCCTTCAGCCGCGCCTTGTTCGAGGCCGGGTCCTGCAGGTAGCCGCCGGCATCCTCGACACCCATCGCGGCGCGCACCACCTTCGCCTTCCAGTCCGACTTGAGCCAGCCCACGGTGCTCGCGTTGTAGTACTTCGCGCCCGGCCAGCCGTTGTTGCTCCAGTAGTAGCTGACGCCCGACAGGCTGCCCGGCGTGCCGCCCACCTGCAGCTGGTTGCCGCTGACCGACAGCGCCGGCACGTCGGCCAGCGCGGGGCTGGCGGCGAGCACGGCCAACAGCGCGGCGGCGAGGCCCGCACGCAGCGAAGACATTGAATTCTTGTTCGACACCATCACGCTCCCTTCGGTATGAAACCGTTTTCAAAATGGAGTATCGAGCGTAGGGGAGATTCGCGGCGGCCCGCGTTCCGGCCGGGTAACAGCGGGTTTCAGTGCGCCGGTTTCGGTGAGCATGCCGGTGCGCTAGAGTGCGCGCGATGGTCGATCGCCGCCTCCACGAACCGCTGGTCACGCCGGGCCCGGTGACGCACACCTTCACGAAGCAGGAGGTGGCCGCGCTGGTCGCGCAGTGGCTCGAGGTCTTCGGCCAGGATCGCTCTGGCGCCAATGCACGCGCCTACCTCTGGCACGTCTTCAGCTTCGAGCGCTACCCGAGCCTCTCGGGCGTTCCGGCACAGGCCGCGTACGACCAGCAGCAGGCGCACGAGTACATCGTGTTGTCCAACGACCGCGACCTCGCATTCAAGACCGACCAGCGCCCGGTGCGGGCGATGCTGCGCGACTACCAGGTGTTCCCGCCGAACCTCGCCTGGACGATGTCGTTCACGCACGAAGACGGCTGGCTCGGGCCGTACTTCGCGAAGCACCCTCAGTACGACAGGCTGAATGCGATCAACCTGGCGAAGATTCAGAAGGCACACGACATCGCGGCCGCACGGCGCAAGGGCTGGCTCTGAGCACGACAGGCGCTTGACGGCGCCCGGCCGTTGCAAAGAACCCCGTTCGCCCTGAGCTTGTCGAAGGACCTGAGCTTGTCGTGGGCCTTGCACGCTTCGGGCGCAACCCTTCGACGGACGGGCCCTCGACAAGCTCGGTCCCTGCTCAGGGCGAACGGTCTTGTCAGTCACCACGTCGACGCCGGCGGCGCCCGGTGCGCCGTCCAGCGTTCGATCACGGCGGCCAGCATCGCGGTGCTGACCGGCTTCGTGACGACGTCGTTCATGCCGGCCTCCAGGCAGCGCTCGCGGTCGCCGTCGAGCGCATCGGCGGTCAGCGCGACGATCGGCGTGTAGCCGCCCTGCTCGCGCTCCCACGCGCGGATCTGGCGCGCCGCGTCGTGGCCGTCCATCACCGGCATGTGCAGGTCCATGAAGATCAGGTCGTGCCGGAACTCCTGCGCGGCGCGCAATGCGGCCGCGCCGTCGGCTGCGATGTCGACCTCGCAGCCCAGCTTCACCAGCATGCTGTGCAGCACCATCTGATTGACCGGATCGTCCTCGGCGAGCAGCACGTGCACGCGCAGCGGGCCGCGTGGCTCGGCCGGTTCGGTAGGCAGCGCCGACAGCGTGGTCGCGGCCGGCACCGGCGTCGCGCTCGATTTCTTCATGTCCAGCTCGACCCAGAAGGCCGAGCCGACGCCCGGCTCGCTGGTGACGCCCAGGCGCCCGTCCATCAGCTCCACCAGCTGCTTGACGATCGCGAGGCCCAGCCCGCTGCCGCCGTGGCGGCGCGTGCTGCTGCCGTCGACCTGCGTGAACGCGTCGAAGATCAGCCCCAGCTTGTCGGCCGGGATGCCGATGCCGGAGTCCTCGACCCGAAAGCGCAGCCGCACCGCCTCGGGCGTGTCGGCGAGCAGCGTGACGACCAGCGCGACCGTGCCGCGCTCGGTGAACTTGATCGCGTTGTGCAGCAGGTTGACCAGCACCTGCCGCACCCGCACCGGATCGCACTCGACGACGGCCGGCAGCGCGGTGGGCAGCGAGCAACTCAGCGTCACCGGCTTGTCGCGGCCGGCGAAGCTCATCAGCTCGACGGTCTCGGCGGCGAGCGTGCCCACGTCGACCGCGGTCGGGTGCAGCGTGAGCTTGCGGGCCTCGATGCGCGACAGGTCGAGCACGTCGTCGATCAGCGCGAGCAGCGCCATCGCCGAGCGGTGCGCGGTCTTCGCGTAGCGGTGCTGGTCGGGCTGCAGCTCGGTCGTCAGCAGCAGCTCGGTGGTGCCGAGGATGCCGTTCATCGGCGTGCGGATCTCGTGGCTCACCATCGCGAGGAACTGCGACTTGGCGCGGCTCGCCTGCTCGAGGCTGTCGACCATCTCGCGCGCCGAGCGCACCGCGATGCGCATGCGGTTGCGCAGCCGCTCGATCACCAGGCCCGTCACCGACAGGTAGGCGCCGAGCACGTACATCGTCGCGGCGATCGCGAGCCGCTCGAGCCACTGCACCGCGGCCGGCTCCCAGGTCCACAGCCACAGCGCGTAGACCAGGTAGGCGACCACCGCCACGTGGTTGAACCAGAACGCGCGCCGGAAACCGAAGCCGACCTGGTCGGCCACCCGCATCAGCAGCAGGTAGGCGAAGAAGAGGTTGGATTTCTCGAGGTAGTGCAGGTTCGCGATCCACACCAGCACGTCGACGTGGAACAGCAGCAGGCTCAGGTCGAGCCGGCCGGTGCGCTTCCAGCCGACGCGCAGCGCGATCCAGCCGACCGCGGCGTACAGCAGGTTGATGCCGATCAGCGCGAGCTGCAGCGGCGCCAGCACCGTGCCCTCGCGCCACGCCTGCAGCACCACCATCAGGCAGACGATCACGAAGCCGACCGCGCGGATCGCCGGGATCTGCACGGTGTGGACGCGACGCGCATTCGCAGCCTTGCGCGCGGCCAGCTCGCCGGCCTCGAACGCGAGGCCGGGCTCGTCGCCGGGACTGGGGGCTGTCGTCTCCACGTCGCGCCTTTGCGGTGATGCGCTTTGCTGGGTGTGCGCAGGATGGTACGCGGTCCTACAACGCAACCTGGCCCCGCATCCCACCTTTGGAGGGTCCGCCGCCGACCGTTCATCCTTCAAGTTGATGACGGCGCGTTGACGATGCGCGACACCGTCGCTAGGATCGCCGCTTTTCCACCCCTGCCTGCCCGTCCGATGCGCCGCTGAGCCTTTCCCTCGAACGCCGTTCCACGCCCCCTTGATGCGGCGTGGCGTGCCTGCTTCTTCGGAAGCTTCCTCGGAAAGCCAGCCATGTCATCGATCTCCACGGGCCCGCGCCCGTCCGGGGCGCATCCGCCCGCCCCTCCTGCTTCTTCCTTCTCGTCTCCGTCGTTCGCGTTCCAGTTGCGCGATGTGCAATGGCGCACGCCCGACGGCCGCGCGCTGTGGTCGACCCCGCTGTCGCTGTCGATCGGGCCCGGGCGGCTCGGCATCGTCGGGCGCAACGGCGTCGGCAAGAGCGTGCTGGTGCAGCTGCTGACCGGTGACCTCGAGCCCTCGGGCGGCCGCGTCGAACGCGCCGGCCGCGCGCATCGGGTGTCACCCCCGCTGCTCGCGCACGACCCGCGGCGCGTGGCCGATGCGATGGGGCTGGCCGCGGCGCTCGCGGCGGTCGATCGCCTTGCGGCGGGCCTCGCGACGGCCGATGACCTGTTGCTTGCGGACGGCCAGTGGGACCTGCCGGCGCGCATTGCGCAGGCGCTGACCGACGCCGGCCTGCCCGGCCTCTCGCCCGGCACGCCGATGGCCGCGCTGAGCGGCGGCGAGCGCATGCGCGTCGCGTTGGCCGGCGCGATGGCGGCCGAGGCCGACTGCCTGGTGCTCGACGAGCCGAGCAACCACCTCGATGCGCCGGCGCGTGCGTGGCTGCAGCGCTGGCTGCGCCAGTGCCAGCGCCCGGTGGTGCTGGTGAGCCACGACCGGCAGCTGCTGCGTGCGGTCGACCGCATCGTCGAACTCGGGCCGCGCGGCCTGTCGGTCTACGGCGGCGACTACGGCCTGTACGTCGCGCAGCGCGACGCGCAGGCGGCCGCGGCCGGCGCGGCGCTCGCCCATGCGCGCAACGAGCGCGACACCACGCTGGCCCGGCTGCGCCGCGAGCACGACGCGCGGCAGCGCAAGCAGTCGCAGGCGCGCCGCAGCGCCCGCAGCGCGAACCTGTCGGCGATCACGATCAACGGCATGCGCGAGACGGCCGAAGCCACGAACGCGCGCGACGTGAAGCGCGATACCGGCACCCGCCACGCGCTCGACGCTGCGGTGCGCGATGCGGCCCGGCGCGTCGCGCAGGAGCCGGCGGTGTTCGTCGCGCTGCCGGCCAGCCGCGTCGTGCCCGGCAAGCTGGTGCTGCGCCTCGACGAGCTCCAGCTGCCGCACGGTGACACGCCGGTGCGCGACGCGTCGTTCAGCGGCCCGGTGCGCATCGCGCTGACCGGCCCGAACGGCTGCGGCAAGAGCACGCTGCTGCGGGTGATCGCCGGCCTGCTGCCGCCGGCCGCGGGCAGCGCGACGCTGCATGTGCCGTTCGCGGTGCTCGACCAGGACGGTGCGGCCGCGCTGCCGGCGCAGCGCACCCTGCTGGAGCACCTGCGCGATCTCGACAGCCCGCTGCCGCCCGCCGAGTTGCGCACCCGCCTGGCCCAGCTGCGCCTGGGTGCGGCACACGTCGCGCTGCCGATGGGCGCGCTGAGTGCGGGCGAGCGCCTGAAGGCCGCGCTCGCCTGCGCGCTGTGGCGCGGCCAGCCGGCCTGCCTGCTGTTGCTGGACGAGCCGACCAACCACCTCGACCTCGACAGCACGCTGGAACTGCAGCGCGCACTGCAGGGCTTCGAGGGCGCGCTGCTGGTGGCGAGCCACGATGCGGAGTTCATCGAGGCGCTGCGGCCAAGCCACCGCTGGCAGTGGCCGGCGTGTTCAGCCGATCACTTGCGCTCGGGATCGGCCGGCATCACGGCCGAGGCCGCGTTCTCGACCGGGCCGACGGTGCGCGTCACCAGTTCGCGGTAGATGCCGCCGGCCGCGGCGCTGCCGCTGGTCGTGCCCTGCCCTTGCATGCGCGCTTCGCAATCCTTGCGGTCTTCCATCGGCAATGCGGCGCAACGCCTGGTCGCGTTGCGGGCAAGGCTGGGATCCGGATCGGGCAGGCGGCCGCCCTGTGCCGCGGCGAGTGCGGCGCGCGCCTCCTGCATGCAGGTCGCACGGTCCTGGTTCGAGCGGCCGCTGTTGCAGACGGCGCTGTCCTGCTCGAAGCGGGCGCGGGCGGTTTGCGGGGCCGTCCTGTCGGCGGCCATGCTGGCGGAGACGCTCAGCACCATCAGCGGTGCCAGCGCGAACGAGCGCAACAAAGTGGGCAACAAAGTGGAAGTCTTCATGAACGGCTCCTTCAAGCAGTGGATCCTTGAAGTCTGTTCATCCTCGAGGCCGGAGTCTGTCGGACGGCGGGCCGAACGGTGCGCAGGATCCGCCTACGCGGCTTGCTTACCTTGCGTTGCGGACGGTCGCGCCAGATGCGGGAAAATCGCCGGATGCGAATCACCACCCCCCTGACTGCCACCGTCTTCGCTGCGCTGCTCGCCACCCAGGCGATCCCCGGCAGGGCGGCCACGCCCACCGCCAGCGCGACGCTGCTCGCCCGCTCCACGCTGCTCGGCGTGCAGAGCGCGATGCGCGAAGCCCGCCAGGGCGGCAAGATCACTGTCGACGCGGCCACCTGCGTCCAGTCGCTGCAAGCCGGCGCGCTGGTGCCTGTCTTCGAGAGCGCCGTGAAGGACAACTGGAGCGCGGCCGAGATCGACGCGATCGAGGCCTTCCTCGCGACACCGGCCGGCCGCAAGTACGCCGAGCGCAGCGTGACGCAGGCCCGGCTCGATGCCGGCGAGACGCTCGCATCGCCGATCGTCGAGTACACCGAGGAAGAGGTCGCCGCCGTCGATCGCTTTCGCAAGACGCCGGCCGGCGCGCAGCTGATGGCGCGCAGCGAGTTCGCGAAGTCGTCGTCGCGCCAGGCGATCCAGTCCCGGCTGCTGGAGTTGCTGACCGGCTGCCGCGCGGTGCCCTGAAAGCTCAGGTCACTTCGGCCGCTTCAGCACCTGGATGCTGCGCGCCGCGGCCTGCAGCCCCGGCTCGATCTTCGCCAGCTCGACACGCTCGCTGAAATGCCGCTGCAGCGGCGTCAGCTCCGAGCGGCGCTTCAGCGCGATGCCGCGCGCGGTGCCGGTGATCGCGTTGAAGATCGATTCGCAGGCCGGGCCCCAGGCCCGCGCCTCCTGCAGCAGTTCGCCCACCGGCCACTGCGCCGCCACGCCGGGCAGGCCGGTCGCCACGACGCGCAGCAACTGGCCGATCTTCGCCGCGAGCACGTCGCTGCGCAGCGATCCGGCCACGCACAGCACCAGCAGCGATTGCGCCTCGAAGCGCTGCGGGCCGGCGCTGCGCTGCAACGCGAGCAGCGCCTCGTCGAGCGCGGGCGCCTGCAGCCGGCGCGGATCGACACGGGCGGTGCCGGGCTCGAACGGTGCGCCGTCGATGTGCGTCACCTCGAGGTCGCTCTCGCGCAACCTCAGCTCCACGCCTCGGGTGCCGCTGCCCGGCTGCACGCGGACCTGGAAGCCCGCATCGCCCGCGCGGCAGATGCGGTAGAAGCCGTTGTCGGCCCGGATCAGGTGCGTGTCTTCGGTGACCGCCTCGCGGATCTTGCGGACCTGCTCCGCCCAGTCGGGCGCCATGCGCAGCGTGAACATCATCGGCCGTTCCCCTTTTCTTGCGATGTCTTGCGGTCCTGTTCTGCGTCCACGGACCTGAACGGCGATTGTGGTGGAGCTTGCATGACAGTTGCTGAAACCCGCCCATCAGGGTGAGGGAGATGGCCACTCCCCTCCTTGGGGGGAAGCCTGGGGAAGAGGCCGCGAATGCGCATTCGTCCTACACGCCGACGGGCGCTGCGGCGCCGCATCGTGCTGCGGCGGCCTCCTATGCTCGCCGCATGAAGACCTTGTCATGCGAACGCTGCGGACTGCGCGTGTTCTTCGAGAACGTGGCCTGCGAGCGCTGTGGCGCCACGCTCGGCTTCGTGCCGGATGAGCTGGCGATGGGCGCGTTCGAGGTCGCGGCCGACGGCCGCTGGACCCGGTTGCGCGACGGCGCCGCGGCCCAGCGCCCCTGTCACAACTACACCAGCGCGCAGGCCTGCAACTGGATGGTGCCGGCCGCGAGCGAGGCGACGCTGTGCACCTCGTGCCAGACCACGCACATCCTGCCGGCGCTCAGCGAGCCGGACAAGCTGCTGTCGTGGCAACGCATCGAGCAGGCCAAGCGCCGGCTGGTGTACAGCCTGCTGTCGCTCGGCCTGCCGGTGCGCAGCCGGGCTGTCGATCCGGAGCACGGCGTGTGGTTCGAGTTCCTCGCGGAGATGCAGCCCGGCCAGCGCGTGTTGACCGGCCACGACAACGGCACCATCACGCTGAACGTGCGCGAGGCCGACGATGCGCAGCGCGAGGCGACGCGCACCGAGATGCACGAGCCCTACCGCACGCTGCTCGGTCATTTCCGGCACGAGATCGGCCACTACTACTGGGACCTGCTGGTCGACGGCACGCCGTGGCTGGACGAGTTCCGCACGCTGTTCGGCGACGAGCGCGCCGACTATGCGCAGGCGCTGCAGGCCCACTACGGCGCGCCGTCGGCCGACTGGCCGCAGCAGTTCGTCAGCGCCTATGCGAGCGCGCACCCGTGGGAGGACTGGGCCGAATGCTGGGCCCACTACCTGCACGTGCAGGACGGCCTGGAGACCGCCGCGGCCTGGGGCCTGCAGCTCGCCTCGCCGGGCGGCGAGCCGGTGCGCGCGGCAGCCCTGGAGTCGCGCGACGAGGCCCTCGAGCCGGCCCTGATCGAGCGCTGGCTGCCGATCTCGCAGTTCATCAACGCGATGTCGCGCAGCCTCGGCTCGCACGACGCCTACCCGTTCGTGATGCCCGAGCCGGTGGTGCGCAAGCTGGCGTTCGTGCACCGCGTCGTGACGGCGGCCCGCAGCGGCGACGCACCGCGCTGACACGCTGCGCGCTGGAGTGCCCCACCCCTGCGTGGGGTTTTCGGGGCGGGCCCCAGGCGCCCCGAACATCATGCAACTCATAATGTTGCATGAAACGAGACAGCAAGCTTTCCGGCGTCCTGCACGTGCTGTTGCACATGGCCGAGCAGGACGGCCCGGCCACCTCCGAATCGCTCGCCTCGGCGATGCAGACGAACCCGGTGGTCGTGCGCCGGCTGATGACGGGGCTGCGTGAAGCCGGCTTCGTCGCATCGGCCAAGGGCCACGGCGGCGGCTGGGTGCTGTCATGCCCGCTGCACGAGGTGACGCTCGGCGACATCCATGCGGCGCTCGGCTCGCCCGGGCTGCTCGCGTTCGGCAACCGCACCGAGAGCCCCGGCTGCCTCGTCGAGCAGGCGGTCAACGCCGCACTCGACCACGCCTGCCAGGAGGCCGAGGCGCTGCTGCTGGCCCGGCTCGGCCAGGTGACGCTCGCCGACCTGTCGAACGACTTCCACCGCCGGCTGCAAGCCACCGGCCACACCCTGAAGGACCTCCACCATGCCCATTGAAACCCTCGATGCCTCCCTCGACGCCGTCGTGATCGGCGGCAGCTTCGCCGGCCTGTCGGCCGCGCTGCAGCTGGCGCGCGCCCGCCGCACGGTCGCGGTGGTCGACGACGGCGCACCGCGCAATCGCTTTGCGGCCCGGTCGCACGGCTTCTTCGCGCAGGACGGCACGCCGCCGCTGCAGCTGATCGCCGCCGCACGCGAACGCGTGCAGGCCTACCCGACGGTGCAGTTCGTCAGCGGCCGCGCGCTGCAGGCCCGCCGCGACGGGGACGATTTCAGCGTGTCGCTCGACGACGGCCGCAGGCTCGCGGCGCGCCGGCTGCTGCTGGCGATCGGCGTGCAGGACACCTTCCCCGACATCGACGGCCTCGCGCCGCGCTGGGGCGCGAGCGTGCTGCACTGCCCGTACTGCCACGGCTACGAAGAGGCCGGTCGCCGCCTCGGCGTGCTGTCGGCCGGACCGGCCTCGGTGCACCATGCGCTGCTGATCAAGGAGTGGGGCCCGACCACGCTGCTGCTGAACGGGCAGCCGCTGGCCGACGACGAGGCCGCTCGGCTGCGCGCGCACGGCGTCGCGATCGAACCCGCCGTCGTGCAGGCCCTCGAAGGGCCGCTGCCACGGCTCAGCGCGGTGCGCCTCGCGGACGGCCGCTCGCTGCCGCTGGACGCGCTGTTCGTCGCACCGCGCGTGCGCATCGGCCACGAACTGGTCGACTCGCTGGGCTGCGAACTCACCGACGGTCCGTTCGGTCCGATGCTGCGCGTCGACGACATGAAGCAGACCAGCGTGCCCGGCGTCTACGCGGCCGGCGATGCCGCGCACCTGCGCCACAACGCCACCTTCGCGTCGGCCGATGGCGTGCTGGCCGGGGTCTCGCTGCATCACTCGCTGATCGCCGGGCTGGGAGCACCGCATGCCCATCGATGATCGTGATGCCGGTCCGGCGCAGCGCGCGTTGTCCGGCCTGTGGCAGCAGGCGGGCCTGCCGGCGGCGGCGCTCGATCACATCGAGGCGCCGGGCGATGCCCCGGTGCTGCCGAGCAGCTTCGCCGTCGCCGATGCGATCCAGGCCAGCATGGCCGCTGCGGCCGGCGCGGCCGCCGAGCTGTGGCACCTGCGCCAGGGCCGCCGCCAGCGCGTGCGGGTGCCGCGAGAGAACGCCGTGCTCGAGAGCTGCGCGCACTTCACGCTCGACGGCCGCGCCCTGCATCTCTGGGACAAGCTGTCGGGCCTGTACCGCTGCGGCGAGGCGCTGGGCGAGCCGGGCTGGGTGCGCCTGCACGCGAACTTCGCTCACCACCGCGACGGCGCCCTGAAGCTGCTCGGCTGCCCGACCGGCGACGCCACCGAGCGCCCCGCCGTCGAGCAGGCCTTGCGCGGCTGGCGCGCCGAGGATTTCGAAGACGCCGCGGCGCAGGCCGGCCTGGTGGTCGCCGCGCTGCGCAGCTTCGACACCTGGGACCGGCATCCGCAAGCCCTCGCGCTGGCCGGCCAGCCGGCGGTGCGCATCGAACGCATCGGCGAAGCCGCACCGCTCGCGCGGCCCGACGCCGCCGACACCGACCGCCCGCTGCACGGCCTGCGCGTGCTCGACCTGACACGCATCCTCGCCGGCCCGGTGGCCGGCCGCACGCTCGCGGCCTACGGTGCCGAGGTGCTGCTGCTGAACTCGCCGCACCTGCCCAACATCGACGCGATCGCCGAGACCAGCCGCGGCAAGCGATCGGCCCACCTCGACCTGCGCAGCGGCGCGGGGCGCGAGCGGCTGCAGGCACTGCTGGCCGATGCACATGTGTTCGTGCAGGGCTACCGGCCCGGCGGCCTGCAGGCGCTCGGCTTCGGGCCGGAGCAGCTTGCGGCGCTGCGGCCGGGCATCGTTGCGGTGTCGCTGTCGGCCTACGGATCGAGCGGCCCGTGGTCGACGCGGCGCGGCTTCGATTCGCTGGTGCAGACCGCCACCGGCTTCAACGACGCCGAGGCGCGCGCCGCCGGCGCCGCGAAGCCGCAGGCCCTGCCGCTGCAGGCGCTGGATTACGCGGCTGGCTACCTGCTGGCCTTCGGCGCGCAGGCCGCGCTGTGGCGCCAGGCCCGCGAAGGCGGCAGCTGGCATGTGCAGGTGTCGCTGGCGGGCGTCGGGCAGTGGCTGCGTTCGCTCGGCCGGGTCGACGGCGGCCTGTCGGCGCAGGCGCCCGACTTCGCGCCCTTCCTCGTCAGCGAACCCTCGGGCTTCGGCCGCCTGGTCGCGGCGCGGCATGCGGCGCAGTTCTCTGACACGCCGCCGCTGTGGCGCTGGCCGTCGATGCCCCCGGGCTCGCATCCGGCCGCGTGGGCCTGACAGCAATCGCGGGGCTCAGCCCTCGTCGTCCGCCGCCGCCTTGAACTGCCCCGGCGTCAGGCCGTTGCGCTGCAGCAGCCGGTAGAACTCGGTGCGGTTGCGGTCGGCCAGCCGCGCCGCGTCGGCGGCGTTGCCGTCGGTCAGCTTCAGCAGGCCGACCAGGTAGTCGCGCTCGAAGCGCTCGCGCGCCTGCGCATAGGTCAGCACCTCGACCGACGGCACGCGCAGCGCACGCTGCACCAGCGTCAGCGGGATCAGCGGCGTGGTCGTCAGCGCGCACACCTGCTCCACCACGTTGTGCAGCTGGCGCACGTTGCCGGGCCAGCTCGCGGTCGTCAGCGCCTTCATCGCCTCGGGCGCGAAACCGTTGAAGCGCTTGCCGTACTTCTCGCCCAGCTTCGCGAGGAAGTGGTTCACCAGCAGCGGGATGTCGTCGCGCCGCTCGGCCAGCGTCGGCAGGTGCAGCGACACCACGTTGAGCCGGTAGTACAGGTCTTCGCGGAACTGGCCCTCGGCCATCGCCGCATCGAGGTCGCGGTGCGTGGCCGACAGGATGCGCACGTCCACCGGCACCGCCTGGCTCGCGCCGACCGGCCGCACCGAGCGCTCCTGCAGCACGCGCAGCAGCTTGACCTGCAGCGCCGGCGGCATGTCGCCGATCTCGTCGAGGAACAGCGTGCCGCCGTCGGCCGTGACGAACAGGCCGCGGTGGTTCGCGACCGCGCCGGTGAACGAGCCCTTCACATGGCCGAACAGCTCGGATTCGAGCAGCGCCTCGGGGATCGCGCTGCAGTTCACCGCGACGAACGGCTTCGCGGCACGCGCGCTCGCGCGGTGGATGGCCTGCGCGAGCAGCTCCTTGCCGCTGCCGCTCTCGCCGCGGATCAGCACGCTCGCATCGGACGCGGCCACCATCTTGGCCTCGCCGAGCAGCTCGGTCATCGCGTTCGAGCGGCTGACGATCGCGGCACGCCAGGCCCCATCACCGTCCTCGGCCTGCGGCAGCGGCGGCGCGAGCGCCAGCGCCTGGTTCACCTTGTCGAGCAGCGCCTTGCCGTCGAACGGCTTGGTCAGGTAGCTGAAGACGCCGCGCGCGGTGGCCTCGACGGCATCGGGGATGGTGCCGTGCGCGGTCAGCAGGATCACCGGCAGCGCCGGATGGCGTGCGCGGATCTCGTCGAACAGCGCGAGGCCGTCGCGCCCCGGCAGCTGCACGTCGCTCACCACCAGCTGCGGCCGCGCGACCGCCAGCTGCGTCAGCGCCGCCTCGGCCGACTCGACCGAGGTCACGCGGTGGCCGGCCGCGCCGAGCCGCATCGACAGCAGCTTCAGCAGGTCGGGGTCGTCGTCGACGAGCAGGATGTTGGCCATGCGGCGCGGTGCCCCTCAGGGCGCCTTCGGTGCCGCGGGAGCGGATGCGGCCGCCGGCGTCGGCAACGGCGTCACCGGCACCGCGCTCGCGCCCGGCCCGGGGCGGGTCGTCATGCTGCGCTCGATCGCCTTCAGCGCCTCGAGCTTCTCGTTGAGCTGCTGCAGCGTGCGCTGCTGGTCGCGGCGCTGCGCGGCCTCGCGGTTGAACGCGTCTTCGAGCCGGCGCTGCTCGGCGATGCGCGCGAGCAGCAGGCGCGCCATCGGCTGCCACGGTTGCAGCTCGGTGGCGCCGGCCTTCACGACCGATTCGAGCAGCTGCTGTGCGCGTGCCACGTCGCCGCCGTTGTGCTGCTGCGAGAGCGCGAGCGCCAGTTCGAGCACCGCGCCGGTCGGCGCCGCGGCACTGTTCGCGCTGACGATCGCGTTCAGGCGCGTGATCTCGTTGCCGAGGTCGCCCGCCGACATCTGACGCAGTTGCTCGTGGTAGCCGAGGATCTGCCGCGACACCTGGTCGGCCGGCTCGACCGGCGCCGGCACCAGTATCACGACGGCCGACGCGGCGGGCGTCGGCGCGGGCACCGGCGCCGAGGCGGCGGGTGCGGGCGGCGGCAGCTCGGAAGGCGGCGTCACGCAGGCCGCCAGCAGCAGAGTGACGAGCCAGGCGGGAGCGCAACGGAGGACGGGACTAACGCGCATGGGGCAATTCGATGTGAAAGTGAGCGCCGCCGGGGCGGCCGTCGTCCATCAGTTCGACCTGGCCGCCATGGGCCGTGACGTACTCGTGCACGATGGACAGCCCGATGCCGCTGCCGCGCACCGCGTCGCCCGGCTGGCGTTCGCCGCGGTAGAAGGGCTCGAACACGCGCGCCCGGTCGGCCGCCGCAACGCCCGGGCCCTGGTCGACGATGTCGATGCAGGCACGGCCGGGCACGCGGGTCACGGAAAAACGGATGGTAGCGCCCGCGGGGCTGAAGCGTATCGCGTTCGACAAAAGGTTACCCAGCGCCGCGCCGAGCTTGTCGGCATCGACCTCGGCGACGAGCGGTTCGCCCTCCACCACCACCGCGAGCTGGCGCGCCTGCCACTGCAGCCGCTGCTGGGCGACCAGGTCCCGGATCAGCGCGGTGAGCTCGGTCTTGCGCCGCACCAGCTGGCGGGCCTCGAACGCGGCGGCGTTGAAGCGCAGCAGGTCCTCGATCTGGCTCTGCAGCACGTGGGTGTTCTGGCGCAGGATGCGCGCGACCTCGCGCTGGTTCTCGCTCAGCTCGCCGGTGACGCCGTCCTCGAGCAGCGAGACGCCTTCGCGCAGCGCGGCCAGCGGCGTCTTCAGTTCGTGCGAGACATGGCGCAGGAAGCGCGACTTGTCGGAATCGAGCTCGGCCAGCCGCAGCCGCAGCCATTCGAGGCGGCGGCCGAGCAGGCGCACGTCGGTCGGGCCGCGGATGTCGATCGGCTGGTCGAGCCGGTTCTCGCCGAGGCTGACGACGGCGCGCTCCAGGTGCTTCAGCGGCCGCGCGAGCCACAGCCCGAAGCCGAGCGCCATCACGATCGAGATGCCGATCGCCGCGAGGATCTGCCGGCCGAGCTGGGTGCGGCCGGCTTCGAGCTCGCTCATCAGCACCTGGTTGCGCGTCTCGGTGGCCAGGCGCACCTGCTCGGCGATCGCGGCGTTGATCGATTCGAGCTCGCGGAACGCGGTGGTCACGGTGACCTCGCGCAGCCGGATCGCCGGATCGGGGCCGCTCAGCTGGGCCTCGATGTCGGATTCGGTGGCGCGCCAGTCGGCGGCCAGGTTCGACGGGATGCGGTTGTCGGCGAGGCGGGCGAGCGCCGAGGTGGCGTCGCGCGCGGCCTCTTCGAAGCGCTGGCGCAGCACCGGATCGTCGAGCACCAGGTACTGGCGCGCGGCGCGCTCCATCGCGACGGTGCGCTCGGCCAGCACCTGCGCATCGGCGGTGTGCGCGACGGCCTGGCGCGCGCCCTCGCTGCTCTGGCGCAGCAGGCCTTCGAGCTGGAACAGGCCGCGCAACGAGGCCGCGCTGAGCAGCGCGGCGATCAGCAGGAAGGCGACGAGCAGCAGCTGGCGGAAGGAGTAGCGGTTGAGGCTGAACATCAGCGGCGGATTGTGCCCGCCCCGCTCAATCGAAGACGGGCAGCGCGTCGTCCTTCAGCGTGCCGCGCACCTGCTCGAAATCGGGCATCACCGAGCGCACCACGTCCCAGAAGCGCGGGCTGTGGTTCATCTCGCGCAGGTGGGCCAGCTCGTGCGCCACCACGTAGTCGATGCTCGGCATCGCGAAATGGATCAGCCGCCAGTTCAGCCGGATGCGGCCGTCGGCGCTCGCGCTGCCCCAGCGCGTCTGCGCCGACGACAGGCTCAGCCGCGTGTAGCGCACGTTCAGCTGCGCCGCGAAATGCCGGCAGCGGTCTTCGAAGATGCGCCGCGCCTGCCGCTGCAGCCAGCTCTGCACCGCGTCGCGGATCTGCTCCGGCGTCGCGGTCTGCGGCAGCCCCACGTGCAGCGTGAGCCGCGGCACGCCCGGCAGCGCGGCCGCATCGGTGTTCAGGATGGCGCCGGTGGCACGCGGATCGAGCACGATGATCACCGTCTCGCCGAGGAACGGGATGCCGGTGCCGTCGCGCCAGTCGACCTTGGCCGCCTGCAGCCGCTGCGCGCGCTGCTGCTGCTCGCCGAGCTTGCGCAGGATCCAGCCGGCTTTCTCGCGCAACGCCGACTCGATGTCCTGCTGGCCGACCCATTTCGGCGCCGCCACGCTCAGGCCCTCGGTGCCGACGACGAAGCCGATGCTCTGGCGGCGCGCGCGGCGCAGCGCATAGCCGACCAGGTGATCGTTCAGGCGGATCTCGCGCTGGGCCTGCGGATGGCGGAAGACCGCGGGCTGCAGGCTGGAGACGGGAGGAGGCGCGACAGGCGGCGGTGCCGCGGGCGCATCGGTCACCGGCACACGCGGCAGCGAAGGCCAGAGGGCCGCAGACACCGCCGCCGGGGGCGACTCATCGAACAGCGACAACTGTGATTCTTCGGGGCCCGGCACGCGTCGCGTCATGGGCCGCGATTGTAGATGCGAGCTATGACGGCGTGTATGCCCCGGCATCGATGCGCCGCATCTCGCCCTCGATCCAGCCCTCGACCTCGCGCATCAGCTCGTCGGCCTCGCGCCCGGCCGGCGCGATCGGCTGGCCGATCGACACGGTGATCAGCCCCGGCCGCACCAGGAACGACTTGCGCGGCCAGCAGCTGGCCGAGTTGACGGCGATCGGCACCACCGGCGCGCCGGTCGCCAGCGCCAGCCGCGTGCCGCCGGTCTTGTAGGTGCCCTGCTGGCCGCGCGTGATGCGCGTGCCCTCGGGGAACATGATCACCCAGTTGCCCTGCGCCATGAAGCGCTTGCCCTGCTCGGCCACGCGGTTCCAGGCCTCGGCGCGCTTGCTGCGGTCGATGTGCACCATGTCGAGCCGCGCCATCGCCCAGCCGAAGAACGGGATGTACAGCAGCTCGCGCTTGAACACGTAGCACAGCGGGCGCGGCATCAGCGTCGGGAACGCGAAGGTCTCCCACGTGGACTGGTGCTTGGACAGCAGGATGGCCGGGCCGTCGGGCAGGTTCTCCATGCCCTTCACCTCGTAGCGCACGCCGCAGATGAAACGGCAGCCGGTGATCGCGATGCGCAGCCAGAAGGTGGTGAACCAGAACAGCGGCGTGCCGCGGATGAAGATCGACGCGATCAGCGAGAACACCGCCCACGGGATCACGGTGGCCGCCATCCAGAGCACGAACAGCAGCGAACGCAGCGCCGCAATGAATTTCGACATCAATCGAGCCTTCCGAATCCGGAGTCGGTCTTGCCGGAGGCGCCGCGCAGCGTGCGCTCCTGCTGGATCATGTGTTCGGCGAACGCCGTCAGGTCGTCATGCACCTGCAGGCCGGGCACCTTCTCGCGCAGCTGCGCGAGCTGCGCCTCGTCGAGCGCGCCGCTCTTGCCGGTGCGCACCAGGTGCGGCGGGCAGCCGGCGGCCACGGCCGCCTCGAGGTCGCGCAGCGAATCGCCGACCACCGGCACGTTCTTCAGGTCGGCGCCGAAACGCTCGCCGATCTGCAGGTACAGGCCGGGCAGCGGCTTGCGGCAATCGCATTGGTCTTCGGGCGTGTGCGGGCAGAAGAACACCGCGCTGATGCGCCCGCCGACGCGCGCGAGCTGCACGTTCATCTTCGCGTGCATCAGGTTCAGCGTCGCCATGTCGAACAGGCCGCGGCCCAGGCCCGACTGGTTGGTCGCGATCACCGCCTGCCAGCCGGCATGGTTGAGCCGCGCGATCGCCTCGAGCGCACCCGGCATCGCCACCCACTCGTCGACCGTCTTGACGAAGTCGTCGCGGTCTTCGTTGATGGTGCCGTCGCGATCGAGGATGATCAGGTTCATGGCATCGGACCTCTGGGGACGAGCTTCACGCGGCATGGTTCACACCGCGAGCCGGGAGAGGTCGGCGACGCGGTTCATCGCGCTGCGCAGGATCGCCAGCAGGCCGAGCCGGTTGACGCGGATCTTCGGATCGTCGGCGTTGACCATCACCTGGTCGAAGAACGCGTCGACCGGCGCCTTCAGGGCCGCGAGCGCCTGCAGCGAGGCGGTGAAGTCGCGCCGGTCGAAGGCTGGCCGGGCGATCCGCTCGATCTCGACCAGCGCGGCGTGCAGTGCCTTCTCCGCCGGGTCGGTGAACAGCGCCGCATCGACCTGCTCGGCGACATCGCCGTCGGCCTTCTTCAGGATGTTGCTGACCCGCTTGTTGGCGGCCGCCAGCGATTCCGATTCGGGCAGCGCCGCGAACGCACGCACAGCCGCCAGCTTCTTGCCGACGTCGCCGAGTTCCTTCGGCCGCAGCGACAGCACGGCATCGACCTGCTGCGCCGTCGCGCCCTGCTCGCGCAGCGCGCCGGCCAGGCGCTCGTAGATGAAGTCGCTCAGCGCGGCACTGGCATCGGTGATCTTGTCGCCGAACGCCTGCGCCGCGTCGTGCAGCAGTTTGTCGAGCGGCAGCGCGAGCTGGCGTTCGCTCAGCAGCCGGATCACGCCCAGCGCATGGCGGCGCAGCGCGAACGGATCCTTGTCGCCGGTGGGCAGCTGGCCGATGCCGAACAGGCCGACCAGCGTCTCCAGCTTGTCGGCCAGCGCGACGATCTCGCCGATCGGGCCGCGCGGCAGTTCATCGCCGGCGAAGCGCGGCTTGTAGTGGTCTTCGATGGCGAGCGCGACCTCGTCGGCCTCGCGGTCGTGGCGCGCGTAGTAGCCGCCCATGATGCCCTGCAGCTCGGGGAACTCGCCGACCATGTCGGTCAGCAGGTCGGCCTTGGCGAGCAGCGCGGCGCGGTCGGCCTGCGCCACGTCGGCACCCAGCTGCCTGGCGATGCCCACTGCGATCGCCCGCACCCGCTGCACCCGCTCGCCCTGCGAGCCGAGCTTGCCGTGGTAGACCACCTTGTCGAGCCCGCCGACGCGATCGGCCAGCGACTTCTTGCGGTCCTGGTCGTAGAAGAACTTCGCATCGGCCAGCCGCGGGCGCACCACGCGCTCGTTGCCGCCGGTCACGCGGCTCGCGTCGGCCGGGCGGATGTTGCTGACGACCAGGAACTGGTTGGTCAGCTTGCCGGCCGCGTCGAGCAGCGGGAAGTACTTCTGGTTGGCCTTCATCGTCAGGATCAGGCATTCCTGCGGCACGTCGAGGAACTCCGGCTCGAAGCGGCACAGCAGCACGTTCGGCCGCTCGACCAGCGCGGTCACCTCGTCGAGCAGCGCCGCGTCGTCGATCGGCTGCAGGCCCTGCTGCTTCGCCGCATGGTCGAGCTGGCGCACGATCTCGGCATGGCGCGCCGCGAAGCTCGCGATCACCGCGCCCTGGTCCTCGAGCTGGCGCGCGTAGTGGTCGGCATCCTGCAACACCACCGGCTCGATCGCCGCCTCGAAGCGGTGGCCGCGCGTCTCGCGGCCCGACACCAGGCCGAACGCCCGCAGCGGCACCACGTCGGCACCGTGCAACGCGACCAGGCCGTGCACCGGGCGCACGAAGTTCACGCTGCTCCAGCCGTCGTCCAGCTGGTACTGCATCACCTTGCGGATCGGCAGGCCGGCCAGGGCTTCATCGAGCGCCCCTTGCAGGCCCTCGGCCAGCATCGGCCCCTTGACGAGGCTGTCGTAGAACAGCGCCTCGGCCTTGCCGTCGGGCTGGCGCTTCAGCTGCGGCAGCACCGACGCATCGGCGCCGACGCTCGCGAGCTTCTTCAGCAGCGCGGGGGTCGGCTGGCCGTCGGCGGCGAGGCCCACGCTGACCGGCATCAGCTTCAGCGACACCGCGCGGTCGTCGGCCTGCGCGCGCACCGCGCTGACGTGCACCGCCAGGCGGCGCGGCGTTGCGTACGAGGTCGTGGCGGAGTGGTCGGTGGCCAGGCCGCGCGTCTTCAGCCCGGCGAACAGCGTCGCGGCGAAGGCCTCGCCGAAGCGCTTCAGGTCCTTCGGCGGCAGCTCCTCGACGAACAGCTCGACCAGCAGGTTGTGGGTGCTCATATCGCTCAGGCCGCCTTCTTCTTGTTCAGTTGCTCGATCACTTCGTCGGCCCAGGCCTTGGGCGCCATCGGGAACCCGAGGCGGGCGCGGCTGTCGAGGTAGCTCTTCGCGACGGCGCGCGCCAGGGTGCGGATGCGGCCGATGTAGGCGGCGCGCTCGGTGACGCTGATCGCGCCGCGCGCATCCAGCAGGTTGAAGGTGTGGCCGGCCTTCAGCACCTGCTCGTAGGCCGGCAGCGCGAGCTGCTGCGCCATCAGGTAGGTGGCCTGCTTCTCGTGCGCCGCGAAGGCCTGCAACAGGAAGTCGACGTCGCTGTGCTCGAAGTTGTAGGTGCTCTGCTCGATCTCGTTCTGCAGGTAGACGTCGCCGTAGCTGAGCGTGTCGGTCCACTTCAGGTTGTAGACGTTGTCGACGCCCTGCAGGTACATCGCGAGGCGCTCGAGCCCGTAGGTGATCTCGCCGGTGATCGGCTTGCAGTCGATGCCGCCCACCTGCTGGAAGTAGGTGAACTGCGTGACCTCCATGCCGTTCAGCCAGACCTCCCAGCCGAGGCCCCAGCAGCCGAGCGTCGGGTTCTCCCAGTCGTCCTCGACGAAGCGCACGTCGTTGGCCTTCAGGTCGAAGCCCAGCGCTTCGAGCGAGCCGAGGTACAGCTCGAGGATGTTGGCCGGTGCAGGCTTCAGCACGACCTGGTACTGGTAATAGTGCTGCAGGCGGTTCGGGTTCTGGCCGTAGCGGCCATCCTTCGGGCGGCGGCTGGGCTGCACGTAGGCCGCCTTCCAGGGTTCCGGGCCGAGCGCGCGCAGGAAGGTGGCGGTGTGGCTGGTGCCGGCGCCGACCTCCATGTCGTAGGGCTGCAGCAGCGCGCAGCCCTGGCGGTCCCAGTAGTCTTGCAGGCGCAGGATGATTTGCTGGAAGGTCAGCATAAGGGTTCGAAAGTGGAACTGGCGATTCTAGGCGGGCGGGTCGTTCGGGCATGGGCGCTTGAAGGCGGGTGCGGGGAGGCTGTGGCTCGCCGGCCGGGGCGGTCTTCGCCCCTCTCGGGGCGAAGACTTCCCTCCGCTGACTGGTTTCATGGCCCGTCGCCCAAACTCCCGCCACTCACTTCGTTCGTTGTGGTCAAACAGTGGGCGACAGTCAGTGCACGAAGCGTGCTGCGCACGCGGGCCATGAAACCAGCCAGCTCCGGCGCCCCGTCCCTATTGGCGCTCCAC
>NZ_JBFUGW010000039.1:0-32576 GCF_056402735.1 Rhizobacter sp. P3_C12 | reverse complement strand
TGCAGCGCCGCATCGCCGCGCAGCGCCGCGGCGCTGCCCTCGTGCACGATGCGGCCCTGGTGCATCACGTACGCGCGGTCCGACACCGCCAGCGCACTCTCGACGTTCTGCTCCACCAGCAGCACCGCCACCCCCTCGCGCTTGAGCCGCGTGACGGTCGCCATCACGTCCTGCACCACCTTCGGCGCCAGGCCCTGGCTCGGCTCGTCGAACAGCACCAGCCCCGGCGAGCCGATCAGCGCGCGCGAGATCGCCACCATCTGCATCTCGCCGCCCGACAGGTTCTCGCACTCGCGGCCCATCAAATACTCCATCGCCGAGAAGATCTCGAAGCACTCCTTCTCGCTCCACGCCCGGAAGCGCGTCTTCTTGCGCGCGATCGCGAGGTTGCGCGCCACCGTCAGCGTCGGGAAGATGCGCCGGTCGTCCGGCACCCAGCCGATGCCCATGCCGGCGATGCGGTGCGTCGGCACGTGGGTGATGTCGACACCGTCGAAGCGCACGCTGCCGCGCTTCGGCGGCGTCAGCCCGAGGATCGAGCGCAGCGTCGTCGTCTTGCCGGCGCCGTTCGGCCCGAGCAGCGACACCACCTCGCCCGGCGCGATGGAGAGCGACACGCCGAACAGCGCCTGCGTCTCGGCGTAGAAGGTCTCGATGCCGCTGATCTCGAGGATCGCCGGCTGGGGCGCGAGTTGCGGTTTCAGGACGGCGCTCATGACAGGGTCCCCAGGTTCGAGCGTTGCACCCACGGGTTGTCGCGCAGCTGCGCCGGCGTGCCCTCGGCGATCACCTGGCCCCAGTGGATCACGTTGATCTTGTCGGCCAGGCTGAACAGGAAGCGCATGTCGTGCTCGATGATCACGATCGTCAGCTCGCGCTTGAGCTGCGCGATCAGCTCGGCCACGCGCGCGGTGCCTTCGGCGCCGAGGCCGGCGGTCGGCTCGTCGAGGAACAGCAGCCGCGGGTCGGTCGCGAGCGCCACGCCGATCTCCAGCGCGCGCCGCTCGCCGTACGACAGCGCACCGGCCATCGCCGAGGCCTTGGCCGCCAGCCCGACGCGGTCGAGCACCGCCAGCGCCAGCGCGCGCCCGCGGCTGAAGCGGCCGAGGTCGCGCCACATCGACAGGCCCTGCTCGCGCACGGCAGGCAGCGCGACCAGCACGTTGTCGAGCGTGGTCTCCTCGTCGAACAGGTTCATGATCTGGAACGAGCGCGACAGCCCGCGCCGCGCGATCTGCCGCGGCGACAGGCCGGTGATGTCCTCGCCGGCAAAGCGCACGCTGCCGCGGTCGGGCGTGTAGCGGCCGGTCAGCACGTTGAAGCAGGTCGTCTTGCCGGCACCGTTGGGACCCATGATCCCGGTGAGCTGCTTCTCCTCGAAGGCCAGCGTGATGCTTTCCAGCACCACCTGGTCGCCGAAGCGCTTGTGCAGTTGATGGGCTTCGAACAGGGCCACGGGTCAGGTCTCCTTGGGGGTGGCGAGCGTCGCGTTGGGCTGCGGCGGCGTGTGCTTGCGGGCCGCGCAGCGCGCGCGCCACGATTGCCACGCGCCGGCCACGCCGTCGGGCTGGAACAGCACGACCAGGATGAACAGCAGCCCGTACCAGAGCAGCCAGGTCTCGGTGTAGGCGCCGAGCAGGTCGCGTGTCAGGATGAACACCAGCGCGCCGATCACCGGCCCCCAGAAGCTCACCAGGCCGCCGCCGATCAGCACCATCATCACGACGAAGCCGGAGTTGTGCAGGCTCATCACGTTCGGGTAGGCCGATTGCTGCGCCATCGCGAACAGCGCGCCGGCCAGCCCCGCCACCGCCGTCGAGATGATGAAGGCCAGCCACTTGTAGAGCCACACCGGGTGGCCGACGAACGCGGCGCGCATCTCGTTCTGCTTGATCGCGCGCAGGATGCGGCCGAACGGCGAATGCACCAGCCGCCACAGCGCCGCCACCACCAGCGCGAACACCACCAGCGCGAAGTAGAAGAAGGCCTCGTTGCTCTTCAGCGAGAGGTCGACGAAGCCGAGCGACAGGTCGGGCCGCTTGATGTTCAGCAGCCCGTCCTCGCCGCCGGTCACCGTGTGCCACTTGCCGGCGATGAACCAGGCGAGCTGCCCGAACGCGATCGTCAGCAGCGCGTAGTAGATGCCGCGCCGGTGCGAGATGAACGCGCCGACCAGGGCGCCCGCCAGCGCCGCGATCAGCACCGCACCGAGCACGCCCAGCACCAGCCCGGCACCGCCGCGCAGCTGCAGCAGCCCGAATGCATAGGCGCCGATGCCGAAGTACGCGCCGTGCCCGAACGACGGCAGCCCGCCGTAGCCGAGCAGCAGGTTGTGGCCGAGCGCGAACAGCATCCAGATCATGATTTCCAGCGCCAGGTACTGGTAGAGCCCGACCTGGCTCAGCCACAGCGGCGTGCTGGCGAGCACCGCCACCGTGACCAGGAGCGGAAGCGGGGCGAGCGGCGCGTGTCGTGTGGTGCTGAGCATGTTGGAACGCTGGGCAATGAACTGTGGACTCGCCGGAATATATGTTCTACAGTTTCTGAGCGCAAGAATGTTTGTTCCTATTGCGGGTCAGTGCTTCCCCCTAGACAGTTCAGCCTCATGAGTCCCATCTCCAGCTACGACGAATTGAAGGATGCGATCTCGCGCGCCTATCCGGAGCTTCCGGCGCAGCTGCAGCGCATCGCGCGCTTCGCGCTGGAGCGCCCGAACGAGCTCGCGCTCGGCACGGTGGCGGTGATCGCCGAGGCGGCGCAGGTGCAGCCGTCGTCGCTGATCCGCTTCGCCAATGCGCTGGGCTTCAACGGTTTCTCGCAGATGCAGCAGGTGTTCCGCGGCCACCTGGTCGAGCGCTCGGGCAGCTACCGCGAGCGCATCAACCAGCAGCGCCGCAGCGGCGACGGCGCGGCCAGCGGCGGCTTCCTGAACCAGTACGTGGCCGAGGCGATCGGCGAACTCGGCCACCTCGAAGACAGCGTGCGCGCGGCCGACGTGAAGGCCGCCGTGCAGCTGCTGTGCGCCGCGCGCCGCGTGCACGTGCTGGCGCAGCGGCGCGCGTTCCCGGTGGCCTGCTACCTGGCCTATGCGCTGAGCCAGCTCGAGCTCAAGGCCTACCTGCTCGAAGGCCTGGGCGGCATGCTGCGCGAATCGCTGCGCAACATCGCGCGCGACGAGGTGCTGGTGGTGACCAGCTTCCACAGCTACTCGCGCGACGTGATCGATGCCGCCGAGGCGGCGCAGCAGGCCGGCGTGCCGGTGATCGCGATCACCGACAGCGCGCTGTCGCCGCTGAAGCGCTCGGCCAGCGTCTGCTTCGAGCTCGGCCTCGCGTCCGACCAGGTGTTCCGCTCGCTGGTCGCGCCGCTGTGCCTGGCGCAGGCCATCGTCGTCACCACCGGGCACCGGCTCGCCGAGATGGCGGCCCGCCCCCGCACCCGACCCCGTCATTTGAATGGAGATGCTGCATGAGTGTCAGAGATTCCGTCCCGCCGGCGGCCCGCGCGCTGGACCTGGTCTGCGTCGGGCGGGCCGCCGTCGACCTGTATGGCGAACAGCTCGGTGCGCGCCTGGAAGACGTGCAGACCTTCGCGAAGTACCTCGGCGGCTCGCCGGCCAACACCGCGGTGGGGGCGTCGCGGCTCGGGCTGCGCTGCGCGATGCTGAGTCGCGTCGGCGACGAGCACAACGGCCGCTTCGTGCGCGAGACGCTGGCCGCCGAGGGCGTCGACGTGTCGCAGCTGAAGACCGATCCGTCGCGGCTGACCGCGCTGGTCTTCCTCGGCCTGCGTGACCGCGACACCTTTCCGCTGGTGTTCTACCGCGACAACTGCGCCGACATGGGCCTGTGCGAGGACGACGTCGACCCGGCCGTGATCGCCAGTGCCCGCGCGCTGCTGATCTCGGGCACGCACCTGTCGCGGCCCGGCACGCGGGCCGCCTGCCTCGCGGCGATGCGCGCCGCGCGCGCGGCCGGCACGCGCGTCGTGCTCGACATCGACTACCGCCCGGTGCTGTGGGGCCTGACGGCGCCCGGCCTCGGCGAGCAGCGCTACATCGCGTCGGCCCACGTCAGCGCGCAGCTGCAGGAGATCCTGCCGCTGTGCGACCTGGTGGTCGGCACCGAGGAAGAGGTGCACATCGCCGGCGGCAGCGACGACAGCGCCACCGCGCTGCGCCGCATCCGCGCGCTGACGCCGGCGCTGATCGTGATGAAGCGCGGGCCGATGGGCTGCGTGGCGTACGACGGCACGATCCCGGCGCGGCTCGACGACGGCGTCGCCGGCCCGGGATTCCCGGTCGAGGTGTTCAACGTGCTGGGCGCGGGCGACGCCTTCATGGCCGGGCTGCTGCGCGGCTGGGTGCGCGACGAGCCGCTGCCGCAGGCGCTGCGCTATGCGAATGCGTGTGGCGCGATCGTGGTGTCTCGGCATGGCTGCGCACCGGCCATGCCCAGCTGGGTCGAACTGAGCCATTTCCTCGCGCACGGCTCGCGCCACCAGCGGCTGCGCGAGGACGCGAAGCTGGAGCAGCTGCACCGCGCGTCGACCCGTCACCGCGCCTGGCCCGGCCTCGCGGTGCTGGCCTTCGACCACCGCGCGCAGTTCGAGGAGATCGCCGCGAAGCACGGTACGCCGCGCGAGCGCATCCCGCAGTTCAAGGCGCTGGTCGCACGCGCCGCGGCACAAGGCCATGCGGCAGCCCGCGCGGCGCACCCGCTGCGCCACCCGGGCCAGGCCTTCCCCGAGGCCGGCGTGATCCTCGACGGCCGCTTCGGCGAGCAGATCCTGCCGCCGCTGACCGGCGTCGGGTTGTGGGTGGCGCGGCCGGTCGAGCTGCCGGGCTCGCGGCCGCTGGATTTCGAGGACGGCTGCAACGTCGGCCTGGCGCTGCGCACCTGGCCGCAGGAGCACGTCGTCAAGTGCCTCGTGTACCACCACCCCGACGACGAGGCCGGGCTCGCGGCGCAGCAGGTCGCGAGCGTCGGCCTGCTGGCCCAGGCCTGCAACGCCACCGGCCACGAGCTGCTGCTGGAGGTGATCCCGCCGCGCGGCATGGCCACCGACGACGAGACGCTGGCGCGCGCGCTGCGCCAGTTCTATGCCGCCGGCATCCAGCCCGACTGGTGGAAGCTGCCCCCGCCCGCCAGCGAGGCCGCGTGGCGCCACATCGGGGACGTGATCGCGTCGAACGACCCGCTGTGCCGCGGCGTGCTCCTGCTCGGCATGGAGGCGAGCGAAGCCGCGCTGCGCGAGGGCTTTCGCGTCGCGGCCGCGCAGCCGCTGTGCAAGGGCTTCGCGGTCGGCCGCTCGCTGTTCGCCGACGCGGYGCACGGCTGGTTCGCCGGCACGCTGGACGACGCCGCCGTCGTCGAGCAGGTGGCGGCGAGCTACCGGCGCCTGATCGAGTTCTGGACCGAGGCCCGCGCCGAGTGCGCGAGCGGCTCGCTCGTCAATTGACACCCACGAAAGGAAACACCATGACTGCTAGCAAGAACCCCCGCGTCGGCTTCATCGGCCTCGGCATGATGGGCCACGGCATGGCGAAGAACCTGCTCGCCAAGGGCTTCCCGGTGAGCTTCGTCGCGCACCGCAACCGCGCCAACCTGCAGGACCTGCTCGATGCCGGTGCGAGCGAGCAGCCGACGCGCGCCGCGGTGGCCGTCGCGAGCGACGTGGTGATCATCTGCGTCACCGGCTCGCCGCAGGTGGAAGAGATCGTCTATGGCCCCGAAGGCCTGCTGGCGGCTGCCGCGAAGGGCCTGACGGTGATCGACACCTCGACCGCCGAGCCGGCCTCGACCGCGCGCATCCGCGCCGATTTCGCGGCCCGCGGCGTCGCCTTCATCGACGCGCCGCTCGCGCGCACGCCGAAGGAGGCCGAGGAGGGCCGGCTGAACACGATGGTCGGCGCCGAGCCGGCCGATTTCGAGCGCGTGCGCCCGGTGCTCGCGGCCTTCTGCGAGAACATCTTCCACGTCGGCCCGCCGGGGCACGGCCATGTGCTGAAGCTGATCAACAACATGCTCGCGATGACGACCGCGGCGGCCATCGCCGAGGCGGTGGCCACGGCCGCGAAGAGCGGGCTGTCGCTGCAGAAGCTGTTCGACGTGATCTCGGCCGGCGGCGTCAACTCCGGCATCTTCCAGATGATGCTGGGCAAGACGCTGCAGGGCGACCTGACCGGGCTGAAGTTCGCGATCGGCAATGCGCAGAAGGACCTGCGCTACTACACCCACCTGACCGAGATGCTGCCGACGACGAGCTTCGTCGCCGAGGCGGCGCACCAGAGCTTCGTGCAGGCCGGCAACCTGGGCCTGGGCGACAAGTTCATCGCGTCGCTGCTGGAGGCGCAGGAAAAGCTGAACAACGTGCAGATCATTCCGCGCTGATCCTGCGCGGACCACCACAACAACCCTGGAGACAAGCATGGACAAGTCGACGAAAGAAGTTCAGGCGATCGATACCGGCGCCGCGGAGACGGGCACACCTGACACCGGACGGCGCAGCCTGCTGAAGGCCGGCGCCGTGGCGGCCGCCGCGCCGGCCGCCTTCTTCGGCCCGTGGGCGCACAACCGCGTCTGGGCCCAGGCGGCCACGGCCAAGCCGCTGGTGATCGGCCTGACGATGGACGCCTCCGGCCAGTACGGCGCGAGCGGCGGCGAGGAACGGCTCGGCGCGATGATGGCCATCAAGGAATACAACGACAAGGGCGGCGTGCTCGGCCGGCGCATCGAGGCGCTGCACATGGACACCGAGACCACGCCGGCCTCGGGCTCGCGCATCGCCGAGCGGATGATCACGCGCAACGAGGTGGCCTTCCTGGTCGGCGCGCTGCACTCGGGCGTGGCCAACGCGATCTCGCAGGTCGCGCAGAAGTACGGCACGATCTTCCTGAACACCAACTCCAGCTCGCCGACCGAGGCCGGCAAGGACTGCCACCGCGTCAAGTTCGTGTGGGACGGCAACGGCACCAACTTCGCGCACGCGATCGTCAAGAACGCGATCAAGGTGAACGGCAAGAACTGGGTGCTGCTGACCAACGACTACGTGTGGGGCCGCACCACCTCGGCGGCGACGCGCGCGATCGTCGAGGCCAACGGCGGCAAGATCGTCGAGGAGCTGCTGGTGCCGCAGAACACCCGCGACTTCTCGTCGTACCTGCTGAAGCTGCAGCAGCTGAAGCCCAATGCGGTGGCCACCGCGATCGGCGGCGACGACATCAAGGCCCTGCGCCAGCAGGTCATCCAGCTGAACCTGCAGAAGAGCATGGCGTGGATCAACAACCAGCAGGACTGGCCGGACGTGTACGGGCTCGGTCCGGAATCGATCTTCGGCGTGTTCGGCACCACCTGGTACTACCGCCTCGACCTGCCGGGCGTGAAGGAGTTCGTCGCGGCCTACCAGAAGCAGTTCCCGGGCATGGCGATCAAGGTGCCAGGCAACGTCTATCACAACAGCTACATGGCGACGCGCGAGCTGCTGCGCTGCGTGGAAGAGGCCGGCACCACGCAGAACATCGCGGTGATCAAGAAGCTGGAGGGTCGCAAGATGCCCGCGCGCGACCGGCTGCAGCACTTCGATGCCTGGATGGACCCGGTGACGCACCAGGTGCAGCAGACCATCTACATGGCGAGCTACAACGAGGCGCCGGCCGAGAAGGACGACATCTTCAAGATCCTGTCGAACGTGGATCCGAAGGAGGTCGTCGATGCGGAGGCGCAGAAGGCCTGCAAGCTCGAGAGCTACGACGCGACGCCCTCGTACCAGCAATGACCCACGCTCGCAGGCGCATGCTGCTCGGCGGCGTCGGTGCCGTCGCCGGCTTCAGCGGACCCTGGGCCCACCACCATGCGTGGTCCCAGGCGAAGCAGAAGAAGCCGCTGCTGATCGGCCTGGCCACCGACGACAGCGGGCCCTATGCCGCCAGCGGCCAGGACGAGCAGCTGGGCATGCGCATGGCGATCGCCGAGTTCAACGAGCGCGGCGGCGTGCTCGGGCGCCGCATCGAGGCGACGCACGAGAACACCGCCGGCGATCCGGCGACGGCGATCGGCGTGGCCGAGAAGATGATCCGCCAGCAGGAGGTGGCGTTCCTGCTCGGCGGCGTGCATTCGGGCGTCGCGAGCGCGATGTCGCGCGTGGCGCAGAAGTACGGCTGCGTCTACTTCAACAGCAACTCCAGCTCGCCGAGCGAGGCCGGTGCCGAATGCCACCGCGTCAAGTTCGTCTGGGACGCCAACGGCACCAACTTCTCGATCTCGGTCGTGAAGGGCGCGATGACCGGCTTCGGCCGGCAGTGGGTGCTGGTCACCAGCGACTACCTGTGGGGCCACACGACGGCCAAGGGCATCCGCCGCATCGTCGAGGCCAACGGCGGGCAGGTCGTCGAGGAGATCCTGGTGCCGCAGGGCACGCGCGATTTCCAGCCGGTGCTCGCGAAGATCCGTTCGCTGAAGCCCGGCGTGGTGGCCACCGCAGTGGGCGGCGACGACCAGAAGCAGCTGCGCACGCAGGTGCAGAGCGCCGGCATGGACCGCAGCGTCGGCTGGATCAACAACCAGCGGGACTGGCCCGATGTCTACGGCCTCGGCCGCCAGGCGCTGTTCGGCATCTTCGGCACCACCTGGTACTGGCGGCTGGCGCTGGCCGGCGTGCCGGAGTTCGTCGCGCGCTACCGCAAGGCCTGGCCCGAGTACCGGCTGAAGACGCCGGGCAACGTGTTCTTCAACGGCTACATGGCCACGCGCGAGTTGCTGCGCGCGGTCCAGCGCACCGGCACCACCAACAACCTGAAGCTGATCACCGAGCTGGAGGCGCTGCGCGTGCCGGCCGCCGACCGCATGCAGCACTTCGATGCGTGGATGAACCCGCAGACCCACCAGCTGCAGCAGACGGTGTACGTGGCCGCCTACAACTCGATGCCGGACCAGCCCGACGACCTGTTCCGCATCCTCGCGCGCGTGCGCCCGGACGAGGTGCAGGACGCCGACAGCGCGCCCGCCTGCAAGCTCGAGCCGCTGGCGGCCACGCCCTCCTACGAACCCTGAACCTTTCGATGCGGATCCGACCATGGACATGCTGATCTCCCTCCTGCCGCACCTGGCCAACGGCATCACGCTGGGCCTGCTGTTCGCGCTGATCGCGCTCGGCTTCATGCTGATCGTCGGCGTGATGGAAACCATCAACCTGGCGCACGGCTCGCTGTTCGCGCTCGGCATGTATGTCGCGCTGTTCCTGCTGGCGCCGAAGCTCGGCTGGTTTCCCGAGGCGCAGGCGGCCTACATGGCGCTGCCGCTGGGCACGCGCTACGGCATCGCGCTGTTCGCGGCGCCGCTGGTGGTCGGGCTGGTCGGGTTGGTGCTCGAGGCCTGCCTGCGCCGCACCTACGGGCGCGACCCGCTGTACGGGCTGCTGCTCACCTTCGGCGCGGCGCTGCTGATCGAGGAGCTGATCCGCCTGGTGTGGGGCAGCAACGAGCAGCAGATGCCGCTGCCGCAGGCGATCTCGGGGGCGTTCCTGATGGGCGACCTGATCTATTCGCGCTACCGTGTGTTCGCGAGCGGCTTCGCGATCCTCGCGATCGCGGCGCTGTGGCTGTTCCTGGAGCGCACGCCGTACGGCGCGATCATCAAGGCGGGTGCGCACGACAGCGAGATGGTGCGCGCGCTCGGCATCAACCTGTCGCGGCTGCGCTCGGCGGTGTTCGCGCTCGGCGTGGCGCTGGCGGCGCTGGCTGGTGTCGTGATGGCGCCGATCTGGGGCATCCGGCCGCAGGTCGGGGTCGACGCGGTGGTGCCGGCCTTCCTGATCATCGTGCTCGGCGGCGTCGGCTCGCTGTGGGGCGCGGTGATCGCCGGCCTGCTGGTCGGGCTGGTCACCGGTCTCACGGGGGCGTATGCCTCCGAATGGTCGCTGATGTCGATGTACCTGCTGTTCATCGGCGTCGTCACGTTCCGCTCGCGCGGGTTGTTCGGCAAAAAGAGTGTTCTCGACACATGAGCGGATACATGAAGACTTCAACTCCCCTGGAAGGCAAGCTCGCGCTGGTCACCGGCGCCGGCGGCACGATGGGCCGCGCGGTGGTGGACGCGCTGCGCGCCGATGGCTGCCGTGTCGCGATGATCGACCTGTCGCTCGCGTCGATGGAATCGCTCGCGGCCCGCCATGGCGACGCGGTGCTGGCGGTGGCCTGCGACATCTCGCAGGCCGAGTCGGTGCGTGCGGCGCATGCGCAGGTGCGCGAGCGCTTCGGCGAGGTCGACATCCTGGTCAACAACGCCGGGGTGCTGTCGAACAACAAGATCGAGGCCACGTCGCTCGCCGAATGGCACCGCGTGCTCGGCGCCAACCTCGACGGCGCGATGCTGTGGTCGCAGGCGGTGGTGCCGGCGATGAAGGCGCGGCGCTGGGGCCGCATCATCAACACCAGCTCGCTGGCCGCGAAGACCGGCGGGCTGACCGCCGGCACCGCGTACTCGGTGTCGAAGGGGGCGATGAGTGCGCTGACCTTCTCGCTGGCGCGCGAACTCGCGGCGCATGGCGTCACCGCGAACGCGATCGCGCCGGCCTATGTGCGCACGCCGATGGTGACCGAGCAGCTGAACGAGGCGCAGCGGCAGGCGCTGCTGCAGCAGATCCCGGTCGGCCGCTTCTGCGAGCCCGAGGAGTTCGCGCATGCGGTGAGCTTTCTCGCATCGCCGCTGTCGGGGTTCATCACCGGCGAGGTGCTGGACCAGAACGGCGGCCTGCTGATGGACTGATGGATGGCCCACCCCCGAGGCGCTGCGCGCCTCCCCCTCGAGGGGGCGACTCCAGTGGCCCGGCAAAGCCGGTTCCACGGAGTCCGCTGGGTTTTGCGACGAGACGACTCACATGGCGGAGCGATTGATGAGCTTGGATCTGATCGGGCTGTTCGGCCTGCAGGGGCGCGTGGCCTACGTGCCGGGGGGCTATGGGGGGATCGGCGAGGCGATCGCGCGCGCGCTGGTGGGGGCCGGCGCGCGCGTCGCGGTCTCGGGGCGCAGCGCGGACAAGGCCGAGAGCCTGGCCGCAGCGCTGCGCGCGCAGGGCGGCGACGCGCTGGGCCTCGCGATGGACGCGCATTCGGTCGACAGCGTGCGCGGGTCGGTCGATGCGGTGGCGCGGCATTTCGGCGCGCTCGACCTGCTGGTCAACTGCATCGGCATCCAGCGCGAGGAGCGGCTGGCCGAGGTCACCGAGGACGCGTTCGACGAGGTCGTGCAGGTCAACCTGAAGGCGGCGATGTTCCTGGCCCAGGCGGCAGGGCGGCACCAGGTCGAGGCCGTCGCGGCCGGCCGGGCGCCGGGGCGACAGCTGCACCTGCTGTCGGTGCGCGCGCAACTGGGCATGCGCGACAGGGGCTACTCGGCGTACTGCGCGACCAAGGGCGCGCTGGTGATGCTGATCAAGCAGCATGCGGTCGAGCTGTCGGCGCACGGCATCACGGTGAACGGCATCGCGCCGACGGTGGTGCGCGGCGAGATGGGCGCGCACTGGCTGAACAACCCGGCGACGCGCGAGCACATCCTCGGGCGCATTCCGCTCGGGCGCGTGGCCGAGCCGCAGGACGTGRCCGCTGCCGCGGTGTTCTTCTGCGGACCCGGCGCGGCCTTCGTGACGGGTCAGGTGCTGTACCTGGATGGCGGATTGACGGCCACCCAGTGACCCCGGGCAGGGGCTACAGCTTGAATTGCATCAGCGACGGCGAGAAGTTCAGGTTCATCAGCGTCGTCGTCTGCTCCTTGCCGTCTTCCAGCGAGCGGTTGCGACCGACGCGCAGCTCGAGCCAGATCCCGGGCGACACCTTCTTGTCGAGACCGAAGGCGTAGATGAAGGCCTCCTGGTTCACGGTGGGCGACGACGCGCGGGCGTTGCTCGCTTCCAGGATGGTGCGGAACCCCGTTCCCTCCTGGTCGCCATAGATGTAGCGGGCCACCACCAGCGACGAGGTCTTGTAGGTCGGACCGCCTGGGGTACCCAGCGACGCAAGTTCCAGGCCCTTGTGCGTGTAGCGGATCGAGGCGGCCAGCAGCCCCGAGCTGCCGATGCCGTACTGCAGGTTCAGCGTCGCCGTCTTCGCGAGTTTGTAGCTGTCGCCGCCGGATTGCTCGATCCTGGCCTGGCCGTAGGTCAGCGAGGCCTTGGGGGCGTTCCAGCGGGCTTCCTTCTTCAGCGTCTCGTCGATGCAGCTGGACAGCGGCCTGTCGGCGGCCGCCGTCAACGCGTCGAGGGCGGCCTGCTTCGCCTCCTTCGAGAGGGCCGTGTTCTTCACGATCGCATCGATGTCGGCCGCGTTCTTCTGCGCGATCTCCGGCGTGATGCAGGCCTTGAACGCGCGGTTGCCGATGAAGATCGGATCGTCCTCCTTCGAGAAGTAGTAGACCGTGCCGAGCGAGAACGCCGACTTGTCGTAGTCCACGCCGGAGAGCGTTGCCTTGTTCTGCGCGTAGCTGAGCGTCAGGCTGCCCAGCAGACGGTAGAGGTTGCTGCTGACGTAGGTCGCGCCGGACATCGGCATCAGCGCGGTGCGGGCCGGCGTGATGGCCAGGCCGAAGGTGGACTTGTTGTCGCCGGACGCCAGCGGCTGCAGGGCCATGATGATGTCCTGCGAGGTCTCGACCTGCGTGACGCCCTTGTCCAGGCCGACCAGCCCGGCGGCCGAGACGGAGCCGCCGTTGATGTCGACCAGGTAGTCGTTCAGCACGTCCGTCGCCGTCTTGTCGGCGGCCCAGGACGGCAACGAGAGGGTCAGCAGGAGCGCGGCGGTGGTGCCGAGGGTATGGATTCGCATGCGGTGTTCCTCAGCTCACGGTCAGCTTGAAATCGTCGAAGCCGACGTCGAACGAGCGCGCCCCGGCGATGTTGCCCTTCGCCCGGCCGGCACTCTTCCTGTTGAACAGGATCTCCGAGTCGTACATGCCGTTCAGCGCACCGTGCTTGAAGGCCTGCACCGTGAAGCTGCAGTCGTAGCTGCCGGGCGGCAGGTCCAGCGGCACCTTCAGCTCGCCCTCGTCGAAGGYGAACGCGTGGGTGACCGGCGCGCGGTTCTCGATCGACACCGTCAGGATGACGTGGGCGCCGCTGCTGTCCTTCAACTGCAGCACGACGGGCTGCGTGACGGCGACGTCCTTGGTGACTACGGCAATGCTCATGGGGGCTCCGGAAGTTCGGGCGCAGTCTGCCGTCGCCATCAGTCCCGTGGAATCCTTCCCTTTGAGGAGGTCGAACGAATGTGGTGTGCCGGGGGCAGGAAGAACGTTTGTTCATGATAAGTTTCATGGATGACCCGGGCCACCCGTTACGACGAATTGAAGGCTGCCATCGAGCAGGCCTACCCTGAGCTGCCGCAGCAGCTGCAGCGCATCGCGCGCTATGCGCTGGACCAGCCGAACGAGCTGGCGCTCGGCACGGTGGCGGCGGTGGCCGAATCGGCGAAGGTGCAGCCCTCGTCGCTGATCCGCTTCGCGAATGCGCTGGAGTTCAAGGGCTTCTCCGAGATGCAGCAGGTGTTCCGCGGGCACCTGGTCGAGCGCTCGAGCAGCTACCGCGAGCGCATCGACCGGCAGCGCCGCCAGGGGCAGCCGGCGACCAAGGGGGCGGGGCTGCTGAGCCAGTTCGTCGGCGACGCGGTGTCCGAGCTCGGCCAGCTCGAGGAGAGCGTGCGCGCGGCCGACCTCACGGCGGCGATCAAGCTGCTGTGCACGGCGCCGCGCGTGCATGTGCTGGCGCAGCGGCGCGCCTTCCCGGTCGCCTGCTACCTGGCCTATGCGCTGAGCCAGCTCGACCTGCGGGTGCACCTGCTCGACGGCGTGGGCGGCATGCTGCAGGAGACGCTGCGCAACCTGGAGCGCGGCGAGGTGCTGATCGCGACCAGCTTCCACAGCTATTCGCAGGAGGTCGTCGACGCCGCCGCGTCGGTGCACGCCCGCGGCGTGCGCGTGATCGCGATCACCGACAGCCCACTGTCGCCGCTGAAGCCGTCGGCGACGGTGTGCTTTGAGCTCGGCCTCGCCTCCGACCGCCCGTTCCGCTCGCTGGTGGCGCCGCTGTGCCTGTCGCAGGCGCTGGTGGTGGGGGCGGGGCATCAGCTGGCGGAGGCGGGGAAGGGTGCGAAGGCCGTGCGGCCGCGCACCTGATCGCGGTTCTTCCCCCACGTGCCACCCATCCCGTCCCCGATTGACACCCCTCCTCGTGGCTGATATAAGAACAAATGTTCTTTGATATTGTTGTGTAGAACGTTCATTCAACAAACGTTCCACGCAGCATCCGCAGCACCGGACCACCGGCGCGCGGCCACTGATGGAGACAAACGATGTTCAAGCACCTTCGGCGCGCGCGTTGGGCTGCGCGCATTCTTCGTGTCGTCCGGACGCTGCCGATCGCCGCCACGCTGTGCGCGGCCGGTACCGGTACCGCCAGCGCCGCCGGGCCGGGCCTGCCCAACCTCACCTACAGCGCCTCCGAAGTCCTCAAGCCGATCTCCGTCATCCACAGTGCGGTGGCCGGCAGCGCGCGCGGCGAGGGCACGGTGCAGATGGTCGAGGGCTACCTGTTCGTGCCGTTCGGCAAGGACTCCGGCGTGTCGGGCGGCGGCTTCTCGTTCTACGACATCTCGAACCCGCGCTCGCCGGTGAAGGTGTCGCAGACCGACGTGACCGCGCTGCGCGAGCCGCACGGCTTCGGCTTCGCCAACGGTGGCAAGCATGCGGTGATGCAGACCATCAACGGCATCATGTTCTGGGACTTCACGAACCCGCTCGCGCCGGTGCAGCTGAGCCAGCTGGTGCTGCCCGGCATCCAGGAGTCCGACTACGCGCTCGGCGCCTGGTGGGCGTTCTGGCAGGCGCCCTACGTCTACGTCGGCGGCTCGGGCAACGGCCTGTTGATCGTCAATGCGGCCGACCCGCGCAACCCGGTCTACGTGAAGACCATCCCGACCAGCACCTGGGGCGGCTTCCGCGTCGGCCCGACCTTCGCGGTCGGCAACCTGCTGGCGATGACCAGCACCGACGGCGCCGGCCTGGTGACGCTCGACATCAGCGATCCCGTCAACCCGCGCCTGATCGGCTCCAGCGCGACCACGCCCGGCCAGTACAGCGGCATCCTCAACGGCGAGCGCATCGTCACCGCCGGCACCGACAACAAGCTGCATGTGTTCGACATCAGCAACCCGGCGGTCTTCACGCAGACCGCGGTGTCGGCCGACCAGGGCGGCAAGGGCGGCTACGTCTCGGTGCAGGGCGGCTACGCGCACTCGGGCTTCTCGGTCAAGTACTCGAAGGTCGACCTCGCCACCGGCGCCACCGCCGGCACCGGCACCTCCAACATCTCCGGCCGCGACGAAGACTTCGGCACCGTGTTCGGCAACCTGGTGCTGATCGGCAACGACCACGGCTCGGGCAGCGCGATCGTGCCGCACCAGGCGGCCCCGTGGACGCAGACACCGAGCGTCAACATGGTCTCGCCGAAGAACAACGCGGCCAGCATGCCGGTGACGAGCCGCATCGGCCTGACCACCACCGCGCACATCGACCTGCGCACCGTCTCCAACACCAGCTTCATCGTGCGCCCGCTCGGCGGCTCGACGCTGCCCGGACGCTACAGCGGGCAGTCCGGCGTGCTGAACTTCGCGCCCGACGCGCCGCTCTTTCCCGGCACCACCTACGAGGTGGTGGTGCCCGCCGGCGGCATGAAGGACGACAACGGCAACGCGATCGCCGCGTTCAGCTCGCGCTTCACGACCGCCGGCAGCGCGGCCGTGGCCTGCACGCTCGCGCCGCGCAGCGCCGCGCTGGTCAACAGCAGCCAGTCGTTCGCGCCGGCCTCCACCAGCGGCGCCAGCCTGCAGTATTCGTGGAGCTTCGGCGACGGCAGCAGCACCGCCTTCTCGACCACGCCGTCGGCCAGCCACACCTACACCGCGCCGCGCCACTACCCGGTGATCCTGTCGGTGCGCAGCGGCACGCAGACCAGCACCTGCTCGGCCAACCAGACCATCCACACCGCGCCCACCGCCAACGCGCCGCGCAGCACCGGCACCATCGCGTACGACGCCGGCCGCAGCCGCGTCTGGGTCGTCAACTCCGACAGCAACACCGTCAGCGCGATCAACACCGCGAACAACACGCGGGCGCTGGAGGTCGGCGTCGGCACCAACCCGCAGACGCTCGCGTTCGCACCGGACGGCCGTCTGTGGGTCGCCAATTTCGGCTCGGGCGACATCAGCATCCTCGACCCGGCGAGCGGCGGCCTGGTGCAGTCGATCGCGCTCGGCAACGGCTCGCGGCCGTTCGGCATCGTCTTCAACCCGGCCGGTAATGCCGCCTACGTGTCGCTGTCGGGCTCGCAGGGCGTCGTCAAGCTGCACCCGACCACCGGTGCGGTGCAGGCCACGCTGTCGCTCGGCGCGGTGCCGCGCGGCATCGCGATCAGCGGCGACTCGTCGCGCGTGCTCGTCACCCGCTATCTCTCGCCGGCCGCGCGCGGCGAGGTGATCGAGGTGAACGCGGCGCTGAGCGCCGTCACCCGCACGTTCGCGCTCGCGACCGATCCCGGCCCCGATACCGAGGCGAGCGGCCGCGGCGTGCCGAACTTCATCACCTCGATCGCGATCCAGCCGGACGGCCAGCGCGCCTGGATCCCGTCGAAGAAGGACAACACGCTGCGCGGCAGCTTCCGCGACGGCCAGGCGCTGACCTTCGAGAGCACGGTGCGCACCGTCGTCTCGCAGGTCGCGCTCGACACCAATGCCGAGGTGCTGGCCGATCGCATCGACCTGAACGACCGCGAGCTCGCGAACGCGGTGGTCTTCAGCCCGCTCGGCGACTACGCCTTCGTCTCGACGCAGGGCACCAACCAGATCGAGGTGGTCGATGCCTACACGCGCCAGCTCAGCACCGGCATCGTCAACGTCGGCCGCGCACCGCGCGGCCTGCTGCTGACGCCCAACGGCCGGCTGTACGTGCAGAACTTCATGTCGCGCAACGTCGGCGTGTACGACGTGAACGGCATCCTGAACGCGACCAGCAACGTCGCGAGCAAGATCACCGACGTGGCGGCGGTCTCGTCCGAGCCGCTCTCGGCGCAGGTGTTCCAGGGCAAGCAGATCTTCTACAACGCCGACGACCGGCGCATGAACCGCGACAAGTACATTTCGTGCGCGACCTGCCACCAGGACGGTGGGCACGATGGCCGCGTGATGGACTTCACCGACCGCGGCGAGGGCCTGCGCAACACCACGGTGCTGAACGGCCGGCGCGGCACCGGCCAGGGCCGGGTGCACTGGAGCGCGAACTTCGACGAGATCCAGGATTTCGAGCACGACATGCGCAACGCGTTCGGCGGCACCGGCTTCATGACCGATGCGCAGTTCAACACCGGCACGCGCAACCAGCCGCTGGGCAATGCGAAGGCGGGCGTCAGCGCCGAGCTCGATGCGCTGGCGGCCTACGTCAGCTCGCTCGCCACCGTGGGCCCGAGCCCGTACCGCAATGCCGACGGCACGCTGACCGCCGACGGCGTGGCCGGCCAGGCGATCTTCAAGGGCGCCGGCCAGTGCAGCAGCTGCCACTCGGGCGCCGATTTCACCGACAGCGCGACCGGCGTGCTGCACGATGTGGGCACGATCAAGGCCTCGTCGGGCAAGCGCCTGGGCGGCCCGCTGACCGGCATCGACACGCCGACGCTGCGTGGCGTGTGGGACAGCGCGCCCTACCTGCACGACGGCTCGGCCGCGACGCTGATGGACGTGCTGACCACCGCCAACCCGGCCGGCCTGCACGGCGCGGCCAGCAGCCTGACGGCCGCGCAGCGCCAGCAGCTGGTGAGCTACCTGCTGCAGATCGACGACAGCACTGACGGCGCGGCCGGCGTGGTGCTGAGCAACCTGTCGGTGAACGACACCGCGAACGCCGGCGGCTGGGCGCTGGTGTCGAACCTGCAGGCCGGCAACCTGCAGTACGGCGACCGCACCTACACCGTCACCAGCGTGCCGGCGGCGCTGGCCGGATCGGCGTGGATCCGCAGCGCCAACCTGTCGCGCGCCTACACCGGCGCGACGCTGGCCAGCTTCACGATCAGCCAGGCGGCCGACGTGTACGTGGGCATCGACAACCGCACGAGCGCGCCGTCGTGGATGAGCGGCTGGACCAGCTCCGGGCTGCAGATCGTCAACAGCGAATCGCCGGGTCGCACCTTCGTGCTGTACCGCAAGAACTTCCCGGCCGGGACAGTGACGCTCGGGTCCTTGAACAACACCGGCGTGAGCATGTACTCGGTGATAGTGAAGTGACCCTCGTAGCCCGGATGCCAATCCGGGAGCGGCGGTGAAACGTGAACGACAACCCCCGGATTGGCATCCGGGCTACGAGGAGACTTCATGAGCTTGTTCAGAACACTGTGGCTCGCGGCCGGCCTGCTGGTTGCCGGCTTCGCACAGGCGGCGAGCGTCCCCACCGGCTTCGTCGACGCCCAGGTCGCGACCGGCCTCACCAGCCCGACCTCGATGGCGGTGATGCCCGATGGCCGCGTGCTGGTCGTGCAGCAGAACGGCATCGTGCGCATCATCAAGAACGACGCGATGCTGGCGGCCAACTTCCACGCCTTCGCCAATGTCGACTCGAGCAACGAGCGCGGCTGCCTGGGCGTGGTGCCCGACCCCGCCTTCGCGACCAACCACTACGTCTACTTCTACTGCTCGACGGTGGTCGGCAGCGTCTCGCGCAACCGCGTGATCCGCGTCACCGAGGCGGCCGACACCGTGGTGGCCGGCAGCGAGCGCGTGGTCTTCGAGCTGCCCGACATCCCGAGTGCGACCAAGTGGCACATGGGCGGCGCGATGCGCTTCGGCACCGACGGCAAGCTGTACGTCGCGGTCGGCAACCACGAGGACAACCCGCAGCCGGTCGCCACCTCGAACTCGCAGAACCTCGCGAGCGCCTTCGGCAAGGTGCTGCGCATCAACGCCGACGGCACCATCCCGTCGGACAACCCGTTCTTCAACAACGCGAGCGCGTACAAGGCCAACTACATGCTCGGCTTCCGCAACCCGTTCGTGCTGGACATCCAGCCGACCACCGGCGCGATCGTGATCGGCGACGTCGGCCAGGGCAGCTGGGAGGAGATCAACCGCGGCCAGGCCGGCGGCAACTACGGCTGGCCGGCGGTGGAGGGTACCGGCAGCAACGCCTCGTACATCAACCCGATCTACGCCTACTCGCATTCGGTGGGCTGCTCGATCACCGGCACGCAGTTCTACAACCCGGCCACCGCGCGCTTCCCGGCGAGCTACGTCGGCCAGCTGTTCTTCGCCGACTTCTGCAACGGCACGATCAAGTCGCTGAGCCTGGCCTCGCCGACGGTCATCAACAACTTCGCGAGCGGCATCGGCAACCCGACCAACATCGGCGTGTCGCCGAGCGGCGCGCTGTATTACCTGGCGCGCAACCAGGGCACCGGCACGCCGGCACCCGGCGCGGGCACGGTCAGCAAGATCAGCTACACCGGCAGCCAGGCGCCGGCCATCACCGCGCAGCCGCAGAGCATCACGGTGTACGTCGGCACGGCGGCGACCTTCAGCGTCGGTGCCGATGGCGCGACCAGCTACCAGTGGCAGCGCAACGGCAGCAACATCTCGGGCGCCACCGCCAGCAGCTACACGCTGGCGACGACGACGGTCAACGACACCGGCGCAACCTTCCGCGTGATCGTCACCAACGCGTCGGGCAGCGTCACGTCGAACGCGGCGACGCTGACGGTCACGACCAACCGCTCGCCGACCGCGACGATCCTGACGCCGTCGGCCGGCGCGGGCTTCGCGACCGGCGACGTGGTCGCGTACACCGGCAGCGGCAGCGACCCGGAGGACGGCACGCTGCCGGCGAGCGCGTTCACCTGGAAGGTCGATTTCCAGCACGACTCGCATGCGCACTCGTTCGTGACGCCGGTCAGCGGCGCGACGGGCGGCAGCTTCACGGTGCCGGATTTCGAGGCGACCGAGGCCAACATGTGGCTGCGCATCACGCTGACGGTGCGCGATTCGTCGGGCGCCACCGCGAGCGCGACGCGCGACATCATTCCGCGCACGCCTGTCAGCCAGCTGCCGGTGGTGGGGACGCCCGTCAACGGCTGGGGGCCGTACGAGGTCGACCGCAGCAACGGCGAGCAGGGCGCGGCCGACGGCAAGACGATCACGCTGGCCTCGGTGCCCTACCTGAAGGGGCTCGGGGTGCACGCGCCGTCGGACATCAGCTTCGCGCTGAACGGCGGCTGCAGCGGCAGCTTCCTGAGCGACCTGGGCATCGATGGCGAGGCCGGCAACAACGGCTCGGTCGTGTTCCAGGTCTGGCTGGATGGCGTGCTGGCCTACGACAGCGGCGTCACGCGCGGGGGCGAGATCCGCAAGAAGGCGCTGGTGAGCGTGGCCGGCAAGAACACGCTGCGGCTGGTGGTCACCGATGGCGGCGATGGCGACGGCTACGACCACGCGGACTGGGGCGGCGCGCGCGTGACGGGCTGCGGCACGACGCCGCCGGTCGCGACGATCGGCAGCCTGGTGGTGTCCGATGGCGCCAACTCGGCGGCCTGGTCGGTGCAGTCCAACCTGCAGGTCGGCAACACCGTCTATGGCGACCGCACGTTCACCGTGGCCAGCCTGCCGGCCGCGGTGGCCGGCGGCCGCTGGGTGCGCACCGCGAATGCATCGAAGTCGTACACCGGCACGCCGCTCGCGAGCTTCTCGCTGAGCGCGGCGGCGGATGTCTACCTGGCGTTCGACAACCGCGGCGCATTGCCGTCGTGGGTCGACAGCAGCTGGGTCGACACCGGAACCGACCTGACGACCTCGGAGGGCGGCACGACCCGCGCGTTCAGCGTCTTCAAGAAGCGATTCAACCCCGGCACGGTGACGCTGGGGCCGTTGAACAATGCGGGTATCAGCATGTACCTGGTGATCGTGAAGTAGCGTCAGCCGCGGGGATGGTGGGCGGCATGCAGCGCCTTCAACCGCTCCCGCGCCACGTGCGTGTAGATGGTGGTGGTGGAGATGTCCGCATGCCCCAGCAGCATCTGCACCGCCCTCAGGTCGGCGCCGTGGTTCAGCAGGTGGGTCGCGAAGGCATGGCGCAGCGTGTGCGGCGACAGCGGCGCATGGATGCCGGCCTGCAGCGCGTACTTCTTGACGAGCTGCCAGAACATCTGCCGCGTCATCGGCCCGCCGCGGCCGGTGACGAACAGCGCGTCGCTCGCCTGGCCCTTCAGGATGTCGGCGCGCGCCTCGTCGAGGTAGCGCCGCAGCCAGGCGTGCGCCTCGTCGCCGAACGGCACGATCCGCTCCTTCGAACCCTTGCCGGTGACGCGCAGCGCGCCGTCCGACAGCCCGAGGTGCACGGCCTTCAGCGTGACGAGCTCGCTCACGCGCAGCCCGCTCGCATACATCAGCTCGAGCATCGTGCGGTCGCGCAGGCCGAGCGGGGTGTCGGTGTCGGGTGTCTTCAGCAGCGTCTCGACCTGGGCTTCGCTCAGCGTCTTCGGCACGCGCAGCGGCTGGCGCGCGGCGAGCAGCTTCAGCGTCGGGTCGACGACGACCAGGTGCTCGCGCAGCGCCCAGCGGAAGTAGCGCCTGAAGACCGCCAGGCGCCGGTTCGCGCTGGTGGCCTTGCCGGCGACCTGCGTCACCGCGTAGGCGCGCAGGTCGGTCTCGGTGCTGGCGTTCAGCGCCTTCTTCGGCTCCTTCGCGAGCCACTGCGCATACAGCGCCAGGTCGCGCCGGTAGGCGGCCAGCGAATTGGCCGCGAGGCCGTCCTCGATCCACAGCGCGTCGATGAAGCGATCGATCGCGCCGTGGCTTTCCGTCAGTTCAGGCGAGGCGTCCAATCAGTCCAGCTTGAGTTTCTGCTGCGCGACGACCTTCTTGTAGACCTCGTACTCGGCCGCGATCTGTGCCGCGAACTGCTCCGGCGTGTTCGCCACCAGCAGCGAGCCGGTCTCCTCGATGCGCTTCTTCACCGCCGGATCCTCGAGCGTCTTCTTCACCGCGGCGCTGACCTTGTCGACGATGTCCCTCGGCAGGCCCTTCGGTCCGTAGATGCCGTAGAACGCCATGCGGTTGACGCCTTCGAAGCCGACCTCCTTGAAGGTCGGCACGTTGGGCAGCACGGCCAGGCGCGTCGGCGCTGCGACGACGATCGGGATCAGCCGGCCGTCCTTGATGAAGGGCAGGGCGGATGGCAGGTTGTCGAAGATCATCGGCACCTGGCCGGCGATCGTGTCGTTCAGCGCCGGGCCCGCGCCGCGGTACGGGATGTGCGTGACGAAGGTGTTGGAGAGGCTCTTGAACAGCTCCATCTGCAGGTGGCCGATGCCGCCGGTGCCCGAGCTGCTGAACGAGTACTTGCCGGGGTTCTTCTTCAGCTCGGCCAGGAAGCCGGCGAAGTCGCGGGCCGGAAAGCTCGGGTGCACCGCGATCACGTTCGGCGTGGCCGCCACGTTGATGATCGGCGTGAAGTCGGTGATCGGGTTGTACGGGATCTTCGCGTTGATCGCCGGGTTGGCCGCGGTCGTCGACACGGTGGCCACGCCGAGCGAGTAGCCGTCGGGCGCCGCCTTCGCGATCTCGTTGGCGCCCACCGAGCCGCCGCCGCCGGCCTTGTTCTCGACGATCATCGTCTGGCCCAGCGGGCCGTTGATCTTCTCGGCCACCACGCGGGCGATGATGTCGGTCGTGCCGCCGGGCGCGAAGGGCACGACCAGCCGCACCGGCTTGGTCGGGTACGCCTGGGCCTGGGCAGCGCCGTGGGCGGCGAGCAGCGCGCTCGCGAGGGCAGCGGCGGCGATCAGTGTTCTGCGTTGCATGGTGTCTCCTGTTGCGGATGAGTCGAAGCACGAAACGAGGGGCATTGTGAGCGATCCTGCTCCCGCCGCCCGGCAGCAGCCCTGTGGAAACTACGAAGCGGGAAAGCACGAGGGAGCGGGGTGTCGCTGGCACACTCGGACCGCATGTCGAATGCCCTCCTGCTGCTGCCCGATTTCCTGCTGATCGTCTGCGGCTTCTGCATCTGCCGCTACACCGCGCTGGACCGCCCCGTCTGGGAGGCCGCCGAGCGGCTCGTCTACTACGTGCTGTTCCCGGTGCTGCTGTTCAACTCCATCGTGCGCAGCCCGCTGCAACCGGCGCAGACGCTGAGCCTGGCAGCCAGCGGCATCGGCATGCTGCTGGTGGGCATCGGGCTGTCCTACGCTTTGCGGCGCTGGCCGGGGGTGGATGCGCGGCTGCATGCGTCGGGTGCGCAGACGGCGTTCCGCTTCAACTCGTTCATCGCGCTGGCGCTGGCCGAGCGGCTGGGTGGGCAGCAAGGTGTCGCGTGGATGGCCTTGTTGATCGCGCTGGGCGTGCCGCTGTGCAACGTGGCGGCGGTGTGGCCGCTGGCGCGCCATGGCGGGCATTCATACATGCGCGAGATCGTTCGCAATCCGCTGATCGTCAGCACGGTGGCGGGGCTGATCGCGAACCTGATCGGGCTGCGCTTTCCGGAGGCGGTCGCGACGACGCTGCAGCGCATTGGTGTGGCGGCGCTGCCGGTCGGGCTGATGGCGGTGGGGGCGGGGCTGCGGGTGGCGGGGCTGCGGGCCGCGCCGGGGCTGGCTGCGGCCTTCCTGACGATCCGGCATGCGGTGCTGCCGGCGGTGGCGATCGGGCTGACGGCCGTGCTGGCGTTGCCGCTGGCGCAGCGTGACATCGTCGTCCTGTTCGCCGCGATGCCGACGGCCTCCAGCGCCTATGTGCTCGCCGCGCGGATGGGTGGCGACGGAGCCTATGTGGCGGGGCTCGTCACGCTGTCGACGTTGCTCGGGATGCTGAGCATCCCGGTATGGCTGGCGGTGCTCGCGGCACTGCCAGCCTGATGCGCACACAACACCGCTCGCCCTGAGCCTGTCGAAGGGTTGGGCTGAGCTTGTCGAAGCCCTTGTGCCGGGTCACCAACCCTTCGACACAGGCCCTCGACAAGCTCGGTCCCTGCTCAGGGCGAACGGGTGTTTTAGAAGGTCGCCTTGAACTGCGCCCCGAAGGTCCGCGGCTCGTTGACGAACCCGGTCAGGTTGTTGAAGTCGATGCCCCCCACGACCTGGATCTCGTTCGTGATGTTGCGCGCGAAGACAGCCGCCTCGTACTTCCCGTTGGCCCACTGGTAGCCCAGCCGCAACCCGCCCGTCAGCAGCGACTTGCCGGTGAACTCGGTCGACTCGTACAGGAAGAAATTGATCTTGCTGCGGTACGCCCAATCGGTGTAGACGAAGTATTCGCCGCCCGATGCCGTCGGCATGCCGTAGCGCAGCGTCACGTTGCCGATCCACTTCGGGGCCTGCGGCAGCGGGTTGCCGTCGATGTGGTACGTGCCAGCCACCGGGCCCGCCGGGTCGTTCACCGTGCACTGCGCACAGCCGGCCACGACGAGATCGCCGTCCTTGATCTTCGTCATGTTGTAGCTGCCGTTCAGGCCCAGCAGCAGCGTGTCGGTCAGGTAGGCGTCGAAGTTGAACTCCACGCCCTGGCCCTGCGCCTTCTTCGCGCTGACCAGCGTCGTCACGTTCTGCGTGCCCCCCACCGCGCTCAGCTGCTGGTCCTTCACGTCGTAGTGGAAGACGCTGAACGCCGTGCGCGCCCGCTTGTTCCACAGGTCGGCCTTCACGCCGGCCTCGTACGAGGTGTTGGTCTCCGGGCCGGCCTTCGACTGCGGGCCGAAGGCCGATGCGTTCTGCAGGCTCGAGGCGCGGAAGCCGGTGGCGACGCGCGCGTACAGGTTCACATCGGGCGTCAGCGCGTAGGTGCCGCTCAGGTCCCAGTTGACCTTCGAGTCCTTGGTGTCGGCGGTGGTGCCGGCGCTGCGGTCGATCGTCGTGTTGGCGGTGGTCGTCGCGAGGTACTTCTCGTCGTGCGTATAGCGCAGGCCACCCCGCACGTTCAGCTGCGGCGTGAACTGGTAGTTGGCCGAACCGAACACCGCCCAGGCGTTGTTGACCTGCGTGGTCTGCACCGAGGTGTCCGGGCCGTGGAAGATGGTGTCGTAGCTGATGCTGTCGATCAGGTAGCGCTCGCGGAACAGGTAGACGCCGGTCTGCCACTTCAGCGGGCCGCCGGCCAGCGACTCGAGGCGGAACTCCTGCGAGTACTGGCGGTGGCCGTTCAGCGCGTCCGAGGTCTCGCTCGAGAACGGGATGAAGCCGGGGCCGTTCGCGCCGCCCGGGGCGTRCGGAGCGCCGTAGCCGCCGTCCACGTCGCCGCGGCTGTAGGTGTACAGGTGCTCGAAGCCGGTGATCGAGTTCAGCGCCACCGTGTCGAAGGCCCAGCGCAGCCGCAGGCTGGTGCCGAAGTTCGACAGCGTCTGCTCGTTCTTGCCGTCGATCGTGACCGACTTCTCGTCGAAGCCGTCGACCAGGTCGTTGGTGCCCGGCTTGATGATGTTGGCGCGGAACAGCCGCGCCGTGCCCTTCAGGTCGCGCATGTGCACGTTGCCGAGCGCGCTGAAGCTGCTGTTCGGCTGGTACAGCGCCTGCAGGCGGATCGCGTTGTCGTCGTAGCCTTCGAGCTTGTCGGTCTGCGCCGGGCGGTAGTTGTTGTCGACCCAGTCGTCGCGGTGCTGCGACTGGATCGACACGCGGGCCGCGAAATCGGGGCTCGCCGATGCGTTCCACGCGCCTTCGAGGTTGGTGGTGCCGAAGGTGCCGTAGCTGATGCTGCCGTAGCCCTCGTTCTTCTTCAGCTGCGGCTTGACCGATTCGAACTTCACCACGCCGGCCGGCGTGTTGCGGCCGAACAGGGTGCCCTGCGGGCCGGCCAGCACCTCGATGCGGTCGAGGTCGAAGGCCGGGAAGCCCTTCAGGATCGGGTTCTCCTGCACCACGTCGTCATAGATCAGCGAGACCGGCTGCGATGCGTTCAGGTGGAAATCGGTGTTGCCGTAGCCGCGGATGTAGAAGCGCGGGAAGGCGCGGCCGAACGACGACTCGATGTTCAGGCTCGGCACGCGGCCCGACAGCATGCGGATGTCTTCGCCGGACGAGTTCAGCACGTCGAGCTTCTCGCCGCCCAGCGTCGAGATCGACATCGGTACGTCCTTCGCGTTCTCGCTGCGGCGCTCGGCGGTCACGGTGACCGGGGCCAGCACGCTGATTTCCTGGGCCTGGGCCTGGGCCTGGGCCGCCAGTGCGGCCAGGGCCAGTCCGATGCAGAGGGAGGCGCGGGTCAGCGCGAACGGGGCCGCTTGTTGGGGCATGGGTACATCCGTGTGGGTGAGGGAATGGAGGGCAACAGCAACTGCCATGCCACGTTCAGGTGCATCGGCGGGCGCCGCTCACGGCGCGGGCACGCCGACGCGCCACTGGTCCCAGTGCGCCACGATGTCGTTCACCAGCGGCCCGCCGGCCGCGACCAGGTTCTGCGTGGCCGGCACGAAGCCGCCCGGCGTGCCGGCGGTCGAGGCCATCAGCGACGCATAGGCGCTCTGCCCCGAATGGGGGCGGTCGAAGTTCGAGGCGGTGCGCAGCACGGCCAGCCGCTTGACATCGACGCGGCCGGCGGCCGCCGCCCGGGCCAGCGCGTTGTAGGTGGCGTTGTCTTCCTGCTGGGTCGTGCAGTAGGTGCCCTTGCCATCGGTCAGCAGCCTGGTCCAGGCGCGGGCGTGCTCGCCCAGCTTGTCGCCGTGCCACCAGGTGTCGCCGCCCAGCGTGTCGCACTGGGTCACGGTGGGCAGCTTGCGGGCCGCCGGCTGCTTGTAGCGCTTGCGGTAGGCCTTGGCGGCGTCGCTGTCGGCGAGCTTCGCATTCTTGCTGAGCGCCAGCGCCTTCTGCAGCAGCGCCTCGTCGAGCTGTGCGAGCTCGGTGTGGTAGTCGAACTTCGGCTTCTCGCCGGGGCCCTTGGTCATGATGCCGAAGTAGCCCGAGGCCCAGCCCTTGGGCATCTCGCGTGCATCGAGTTCGTGCGCGATGCCGACATCGACCAGGTAGCGCGCCCACGCGGCCGTGCCGAGCGTGCCGCGCGCCGGGTCGATGCCCGCGATGCCGGCGATCAGGAAGTACGTCTGCCGCAGGTCGAAGCGGGGGTCGAGCGTGACGGCCATCGTGGAGGCGGCGACATTGGCGTGCCCCATGCCTGCCGTCAGCAGGCACACGTCGTCGGTGTTGCAGCGCAGCGCCGGGCTCTCGGGCAGCAGGCCGGGCACCGGGATGGCCTCGGTCAGCTTCATCGGCGCGATCCACGGCGCGGCCTCGGGCTCGAACATCGCGATGATCAGCACCTTCAGCGGGCGTGGGGCGGGTGCCGGGGCTTGCGCCTGGGCCAGCGAGGCGGCCGCGGCCAGCAAAACGGCAACGGCGGACGCGAGGATCGGGGTCTTCTTCATTTCGGTTGTCTCCGGGGAGTGGCACGGGCCTTCCAGGCCTCGAGGAAGGCCATCGTGACGGCCGCTTCGTTGGTCTCGGCCAGCCCGCTCGAGAACAGCGCGCCGACGTCGGCGTTGAACTCCTCCGCGCCGGCCAGGTCGCTGAGGCTGCGGAACGCGATGTAGGGCACGCCGTTCGCGTGGGCCACGTGCGCGAGCGCGGCGGTCTCCATCTCGAAGGTCTCGGCCTGCAGCTGCTCGAACAGGTAGCTGCGGTAGGCCGGGTTGGCGAGGAACAGCGTGCCCGAGACGCCACGCCCGCCGACCACCACGCGCGGCTGCGTCGCGACGCACAGCTTCGGGTCGGGCTCGGCCACGCCCGGCTTGAAGGCCTTCGGGCCGCAGCGCGCCAGCTCGGGCCGGATCGCGCGGGCGACCTCGAGCATCGCCGGATCGGCCTCGTAGTCGAAGCGGAACTCGCCCTGCGGCGCGCGCTCGCGGCTCATCACGAAGTTCTGCCGCATGAAGAGGCCCCCGACCGGCGCCGCGCCGACGAAGGGCGGCACCGGCTGGCCATTGACCTCGGCGAGCTTCAGGCCGAGGCAGCTCACGTCGCCAGGCGAACCGCAGGGCGCGGGCGGCGTGCCGTCGTGGTTCCAGTACACCTCGAGCGGCATCGCCCAGCGCTCGGGCACGATCACGTCGCCGACATGGTGGGCCGGGTTCACGCCGCCGCTGATGCCGCTCATGATGAGCCGCTGCACGTGGAAGTGGTCCAGCATCAGCTGCGTGACCATCGTCGAGTTGATCATGCTGACGCCGCTCAGCACGATGACGACCCGGTTGCCGCGCAGCGTGCCGGTCGTGAAGCGGTTGCCGTTGACCGTGAAGCTGCGCCGGCCCTGGGTGTTGGCGACCAGGATGTCGGCCTCGGCGCCGAAGGCCGAGACGATGCCGATGCGCGGCGTGCAGTCGCTCAGGCAGCGCGGCGCGGCATGCGCGGGGAGGGACAGGCAGAAGGCGAGAAGCAGCAGCAGGCGGGCGATCATTCGTGGCAGTTCGATAAGGACAACATCGGGTTCAGCAATGTTCGTGCCGCTCAACTGCCACGGATCACGCGGAGAGCGCCCAGTCTATGTGCTCCCGCACCAGTTCGTCAGCCCCCTCGCGATCGGCTTGCAACGCATCCGCCAGCGCCTCGCGCTCGGCGGCCGGCGTGGCCGGATCGCGCAAGGCGTTGCCGATCGCCACCGCGAGGTTGCGGCGCCAGCGCTGGTGGCCGATGCGGCGGATCGCGCTGCCTTCGGTGTGGCGCAGGAAGTCGGCCTCGGTCCAGGCCCACAGGCCGCGCAGCGTCGGCGCGGCGAGTGCGTCGCGCACGTCGAAGTCGGGCAGCGGGCTGCGCTGCGCGTACTTGTTCCACGGGCACACGAGCTGGCAGTCGTCGCAGCCGTAGATGCGGTTGCCGATCGCCGGTCGCAGCTCGACGGGGATCGGCCCGGCATGCTCGATCGTCAGGTACGAGATGCAGCGCCGCGCATCGACGCGGTAGGGCGCGACGATGGCGCGCGTCGGGCAGATGTCGATGCAGGCGCTGCAGCTGCCGCAGTGCCCGCTGACCGGGGTCGACAGCGGCAGCGGCAGGTCGACGTAGATCTCGCCGAGGAAGAACATCGAGCCGGCCTCGCGGTGCAGCGTCAGCGTGTGCTTGCCGCGCCAGCCGATGCCGCTGCGCGACGCGAGCTCGACCTCGAGCACCGGCGCCGAGTCGGTGAACACGCGGTGGCCGCGCGGGCCGACCTCTTGCTGCAGGCGATCGGCGAGCTTCTGCAGCCGGTGGCGCAGCACCTTGTGGTAGTCGCGGCCGCGGGCATAGACCGACACCGCGGCCTGCGCGGGCGACGCGAGGCGGTCCCATTCGACGGCCTGCCAGTCGTCGGGTGTCGCCTGGGGGAGATAGTCCATGCGCGCGGTGATCACGCGCACGGTGCCCGGCACCAGCTCGGCGGGACGGGCGCGCTTCAGGCCGTGCGCGGCCATGTAGCCCATCTCGCCATGGAAACCGTCGCGCAGCCACGCCAGAAGCCCTGCCTCGGCGGAGGACAGATCCACATCGGCGACGCCGATCTGTGAAAATCCGAGCGCGAGGCCCCAGTCGCGCAACTGCGCGACCAGGCCATCCCCGTCCAACTGCTGAGCTTCGGTCATTTGACGATTCTAGAAACCCGATCGCTGCCCTGGCCCGACGAGGCCGCCTGCGCCGCCACCGCGCAGCGGCTGGCGGCGCATCCCTCGCTGCGCACGGCCTTCATCGAACTGCACGGCCCGCTGGGGGCCGGCAAGACCACCTTCACGCGCCACCTGCTGCAGGCACTCGGCGTCACCGGGCGCATCAAGAGCCCGACCTATGCGGTGATGGAGCAGTATCCGTTGCCGGGCGCACCGGTCATCTCGCATTTCGATTTCTACCGCTTCGAGGATCCGCAGGAGTTCGAGGATGCGGGCTTTCGCGACGTGTTCGGGGCGCCGGGGCTGAAGATCGCCGAGTGGCCGGAGAAGGCGCAGGAGCTGCTTCCCGTGGCCGATCTGCGGATCGACATCGCGTTCGATGACGCTGACGTTCACCTGGGTGCGGGCGAAGCGGGCGGGGGGCCGCGGCGCGTGCGCCTGGTCGCGCAGACGCCGCTCGGCGTGGAGCTGCTGTCATGAAGCGGCGCGGCGCGCTGCAAGGCCTGGGCAGCCTCGTGCTGCTGCTCGGCGCCAACGAACTCGCCTTCGGCGCGAGCATCGTCGCGGTGCGGGTCTGGCCGGCCACCGACTACACCCGCGTGACGCTCGAATCCGACTCGGCGCTGTCGGTCAAGCACTTCCTGGCGGAGAACCCGAACCGGCTGGTGATCGACATCGACGGGCTGGAACTCAGCCCGGCGCTGCGTGAGCTGGTGGGCAAGGTGCGTTCCGACGACCCGTTCATCGGCGGCGTGCGCGTCGGCCAGAACCAGCCGCGCGTGGTGCGCCTGGTGATCGACCTGAAGCAGGCGACCGCGCCGCAGCTGTTCACGCTGGCGCCGGTGGCGGCGTACCAGCATCGGCTGGTGTTCGACCTCTATCCGACCGAAGAGCGCGATCCGCTGCTGTCGCTGATCAAGGACAAGGAGCAGGCCGAGCAACGCGCCGCCCAGGAGGTGCAGGACGCGCTCGGCGAGTTCATCGGCAAGATCGGCCGGCCGCCGGACGTCAACATCAGGCCGCTGCCGGCACCGGCGCCACCTCAGCCGCCGGTGGCCGCGGCCTCGCAGCCGCATGGCGGGCCGCTGGCCTCGGGTGCCGCGACGGTGCCGCCGATGTCGCAGGGGCGCATCGACCGGCTGATCATCGTCGCGCTCGACCCCGGGCATGGCGGCGAGGACCCCGGCGCGAGCGGCCCGAGCGGATTGCACGAGAAAGACGTGGTGCTGCAGGTGGCGCTGAAACTGCGCGACCGCATCAACGCACTGCCGGGCTTTCGGGCGATGATGACCCGCGATGCCGATTTCTTCGTGCCGCTGCAGGACCGGGTGCGCAAGGCGCGGCGCGTGCAGGCCGACCTGTTCGTGTCGATCCATGCCGATGCCTTCCTGACGCCGAAGGCGCGCGGCGCCTCGGTGTTCGCGCTGTCGCAGCACGGTGCGAGCAGCTCGGCGGCGCGCTGGATGGCCGACAAGGAGAACGCGGCCGACATGGTGGGCGGCGTCAACTTCAAGGCCAAGGACGCCGCGGTGCTGCGCGCGATGCTCGACATGAGCACCACCGCGCAGATCAAGGACAGCATGAAGCTCGGCAGCGAGGTGCTGGGCCAGATCGGCAAGGTCGGCAAGCTGCACAAGGGCAGCGTCGAGCAGGCCGGCTTCGCGGTGCTGAAGGCCCCCGACATCCCGTCGATCCTGGTCGAGACGGCCTTCATCTCGAACCCTGAAGAAGAAGCGAAGCTGCGCGACCCGCAGTACCAGCTGCAACTGGTCGACGCGCTGACCACCGGGATCCGGCGCTACTTCGCGAAGAACCCGCCGCTGGCAAGACAACGCCAGCTGTAGCCCGGATGCCAATCCGGGGTCAGGCGACTTGCGTGCGTCGCGCCTTCCAAGCGCCGAACAGCACCAGCAAGCCCGGCAGCAGGATCGCGCCCCAGATGATCTTGTCGAGGTGCTCCTTGACCCACGGGATGTTGCCGAACAGGTAGCCGGCCAGCGTGACGCCGCCGACCCACAGCACCGCGCCGCTCACGTCGTACAGCGTGAACTTGCGGCGCGTCATCTGCGCGACGCCGGCGACGAAGGGCGCGAAGGTGCGCAGGAAGGGCATGAAGCGCGCGGCGACGATCGTGATGCCGCCGTATTTCTCGTAGAAGGCATGAGCCTGCTCGAAGGCCTTCTTGTTGAAGAAGCGCGAGTTCTCCCACTGGAACACGCGTGGCCCGAAGTAGCGGCCGATCGCGTAGTTGCTCTGGTTGCCCAGGATCGCGGCCGCCACCAGCAGCCCGATCGACAGCGGCAGGCTCATCAGCCCCGCACCGCACAGCGCACCGACGACGAACAGCAGCGAGTCGCCCGGCAGGAAGGGCATCACGACGACGCCGGTCTCGACGAAGATGATCAGGAACAGCAGCGCGTACACCCAGGTGCCGTAGGCCGCGACGAAGTTCGCGAGGTGCACGTCGACGTGCAGGATGAAATCGAGAATGAAGTGGGCGATGTCCATGGGCGGCGATTATCTCTGTGCGAAGGGGCAGAGCATCACGAGCGGGTCGTTGCCTACTTTCTTCGTGGCGATGAATCATCGTTTGCATTCTCTCCGGTCACGAATCCAATCGGACGCTTCGGCGGATCGGGTGGAGTCGTGAGCTCCCGCAAGGCGTCGAAAACCTGCCTCAGCTGGTTGCGGGTGTTGCGGCTGAATGTGTCTTGCGTCAGAGCCAGCGCTTCGGTTCGCTCTTCCAACTCGGCGAGCCGCTTGGCGAACTCGGCGTGCACGCCAGCCAGCTCTCTCATGTGAACGAAGGCGCGTACGACGAAGATGCCCATCTCGACGGCTTCAGGCGTTGCCAGGACGTTCGCAGCCTGAATCGCACCGTGTTCGGTGAACGCATGGGGCCGCGTTCGAGAGAATTTGAGTTGGCCGAGGTGGTCGCAATTTGCGACCACC
>NZ_JBFUGW010000038.1:0-32663 GCF_056402735.1 Rhizobacter sp. P3_C12 | reverse complement strand
AGCGCGCCGAGCGTGAGCCACGGCGTCGGCAGCTGCGGCTCGGTGCGCGTCACCGCTTCGAGCTGCGGCACCGCATCGGCATAGCGCTGCGCCGAGTTCAGCACGCGGGCGTAGAGCAGGCGGAACGAGCTGCTCTTCGGCTGGACCTCGAGGTAGTCGGCGATCAGCGGCTCGACCGGCTGCCCGGCCACCAGCAGCTCGAGCGCCAGCAGGGCCGGGCCCTCGGCCTCGCGGTCCAGCGCGTGGGCCTGCTGCGCGAGCTCGAAGGCGCGCTTCGCATCGCCCGCCGCGAGCCAGGCGCGGCCGATCGCGACGCGTGCCGCGGCGCGCGTCTCGGGGGCTGCGAGCGACGGTTCGAGCCAGGCCTGCAGCTGGGTGGCGGTCTGGGTCTTGTCGGGGGCGCGGGCAAACAGCCGCGGCAGCGAGGCGATCAACGCGCCACGCTCGGCGACCGGTGTCGCGGCGAGCATTGCGCGGATCGGCTCGTCGGCCTCGGCCTGCCGGTTCAGCGCGATCAGCAGCCGCACCTGGTAGCCCATGGATTCGACCGAATCGGGGATCGCGCTGCGCCAGGCCTGTGCGGCCGCCAGCGCCTGGTCGCCGGCACGCGCCTGCAGCGCGACCTCGGTGGCGCGGCGGAACAGCTCGGGGTCGCGCGTCTTGCGGGCCGCGTCGAGCAGCACCTGGTAGGCGGTGCCGACCTCGCCGGCGCGCAGCTCCATCTCGCCGATCAGCAGTTGGTAGAAGAGCGGCGCGTCGATCGACGAGTTCTCGAAGGGCTCGGACGGCACGCCGCTGGCAGCGTCGGAGGCCGGCGCGGGCAGCGCGTCGTCGGCCTGGGCCAGCAGGTGGGCCTGGGCGCCGGTCATCAGTGCCAGCGCACAGGCCACCGCGAGCGCCGTGCGCGCTGCGTGGGGAACGAGGGAAAGGGCCGGCATGCAATGCTCCTGAAACCGTGGACGATTCTAGGGTCTGGCGAACGACCCTGGAGGTCGGGCGCAAGCCCCCGAAGCCGGTCCGACCCGGGCGCGTCGTGATAATTCCCTCCATGCCAGAACTTCCGGAAGTCGAGGTCACCCGACAGAGCTTTGCCGAGCGCATTGCCGGTGCCCGCGTGACCGCCGTGCGCCTGGGCAAGCCGTTGCGCTGGCCGCTCGGCCACGAGCCGGCGGCACTTGTCGGACAGCGCGTCGGCGACGCGACCCGCCGAGGTAAATATTTGTGGCTGCCGTTGTCGGCCGATGTCGGCGCGGCCGGCTCGGGCGGGCTGCTGATGCACCTGGGCATGTCGGGATCGCTTGCCTTCAGCGACGCGCCCGGGCCGGCCGGCACCCACGACCACTTCGACCTCGCCACCACGCGCGGCACGCTGCGCCTGACCGATCCGCGGCGCTTCGGTGCGGTGGTGTGGTCCGAGGCGCTGGACGGCGGGGCGGCCGGCAAGCTGATCGCCGGCCTCGGGCTCGAGCCCTTCGATCCGGCCTTCACCGGCACCTACCTGCATGCGGCGCTGCAGCGGCGGCGCGTCGCGATCAAGCAGGCGCTGCTCGGCGGCGACATCGTCGTCGGTGCCGGCAACATCTATGCGTGCGAGGCGCTGTTCGCTGCCGGCATCAGCCCGCGGCTGCGCAGCGACCGGCTGAGCCGCCCGCGCGCCGAGCGGCTGGCGGTCGCGGTGCGCGAGACGCTGGCCCGCGCGCTCGCACTGGGCGGCTCGACGCTGCGCGACTTCCGCGATGCCCACGGCATGGCCGGCGCGTTCCAGCAGCACGCCGGCGTCTACGGCCGCGAGGGCGAGCCGTGCACCGTCTGCGCCACGCCGATCCGCCGCATCGTGCAGGGCCAGCGCTCGACCTTCTTCTGCCCGCACTGTCAACGCTGAGCTGTCAACGCCAAGGCCAGGCCTCAATCCCCAAGGAATCGACACTTCGCGCGGGTGGCGGGTGTCGAGATGTTTCGAGGGGAGGGCGCCCGACGGCCTTGCGCTACCATGAATATGCGCCGCGCCTCTTTCCTGCGCCCGCACCTCCATGTCAACTTCCTTTGCTAGCAGCGTCGACGAGCTGGGCCAGTGGCGACAGTCGATCGGGAAACGGCTCGACGAGTTCGGGCGCTTCCTGACCGACAACGACCTGGCCGACCCCGCAGCCAGCGAAGCGCTGGACGCGCTGCGTCGCAACCTGGTGGGCGAGAAGCTCGTGGTGGCCTTCGTCGCCGAGTTCTCGCGTGGAAAATCCGAGCTGATCAACGCGATCTTCTTCTCCGACACCGGCCGCCGCGTGCTGCCGGCCACGCCGGGGCGCACCACGATGTGCCCGGTGGAACTCGGCTACGAGGCCGGCGAGGCGCCGGCGCTCGCGCTGCTGCCGATCGCGACCCGCCTCGAAGGCCTGTCGCTCGCCGAATTGCGCGGCCAACCGAAGGCCTGGGGCCACATCCCGCTCGACATCCACTCGCCCGACCAGTTGACCGAGGCCTTGCGCGAGGTGATGCGCACGCAGTGGGTGTCGGTCGACGATGCGCGTGCGCTCGGCTTCTGGAGCGACGACAACGCCGAGGACAACCCGCCGACGAACGACGCCGGCGAGGTCGAGGTGCCGGCTTGGCGCCACGCGATGATCAACTACCCGCACCCGCTGCTGCAGCGCGGCCTGGTGGTGCTGGACACGCCGGGGCTGAACGCGATCGGCGCCGAACCCGAGCTGACGCTGAGCCTGCTGCCGGCCGCGCACGCGATCGTCTTCATCCTCGGTGCCGACACCGGCGTCACCAAGTCCGACATGACGATCTGGCGCGACCACCTCGGCTCGCCGTCGAGCTCGGCCTTCGTCGTGCTGAACAAGATCGATGCGCTGCAGGACCCGCTCGCCACCGTCGAGCGCGTGAAGGAGCAGATCGAGCAGCAGCGCCAGTCGACCGCGCGCACGCTCGATGTCGCGAGCGAACGGGTGTTCCCGCTGTCGGCGCGCCAGGCGCTGGCCGCGCGCATCGACGGCGATGCAGCCGGTCTTGCGCAGAGCCGCCTGCCGTTCCTTGAAGAAGCGCTCGGCGCGCAGCTGCTGCCGCAGCGCCGCGAGGCCTTCCAGCAGACGGTGATGGAGGCCGCGAACCGCATGGAGGCGCAGGTCAACCGTCGCCTGGGCGACCGCCGCCGGCAGATGGCCGAGCAGGTGCTCGAGCTGCGCGGCCTGCGTGGCAAGAGCGGCGCCAAGGTGCGCATGATGCTGGAGCGCGTGCAGGCCGAGACCTCCGAATTCGAGCAGTGCACCGCGCGCTTGCAGGCGATGCGCATGGTGCACAGCCGCATGCTGAAGAACGCGCTGCTCGACCTGACCAGCGACCGCTTGCGCGAGGAAGTGGCCGAGATGCAGACGGCGATGACCGCATCGCTGCTGCACCTCGGCGCGAAGAAAGCGTTCATCGCGCTGTGCGGCCGCCTGCGCGACCTGCTCGAGGCCGCGCAGGTGCGCGGCACCGAGATCCACGACATGCTCGGTGCATCGTTCGCGAAGCTGAACGCCGAGTTCGGCTTCAGCCTGGCGATCACGAAGCAGCCCGACTTCAGCCGCTTCGTCAACGACCTGACGCTGATCCAGCGCAACTACGTGCAGTACCTCGGGCTCACGCAGGCGCTGCGGCTCTCGCAGCCGAAGTTCATGGAGCAGTTCCGCCGCATGCTGGTGTCCAAGCTGCGCGTGGTGTTCGAGAACGCCAGCGGCGAGTTCGAGCTGTGGAACAAGACCGCCTCGGCGCAGGTCGATTCGCAGCTGCGCGAACGCCGCCGCGGATTCCGCCGGCGCCGCGAGGCGCTGGAGCGCATCCAGTCGGCCGCCGGCGACCTGGAGCAGCGCCTGTCCGAGCTGGAAGCACAGGATGCGCAGCTGCAGCAACTGCAGGCGCGCAGCACCGAGCTGGGCAATCGCCTGAAGCAGCAGGCGCAGCGCGAGCTGACGGGTACGGCGAGTGCCGTACCAAGCGGCTCGATCCCGCTGTACGCGGCCCAGGCTTGAATTGACCGTACAAGACCGTTTCGCGAAGCCGCTGATCGCGTGGCAGCGGGAGCACGGCCGCCATGCGTTGCCGTGGCAGCAGACGCGCGATCCGTACCGCGTGTGGCTGTCCGAGATCATGCTGCAGCAGACCCAGGTCACGACGGTGCTGGGCTACTACGCGCGCTTCCTCGAACGCTTTCCCGATGTGCGGGCGCTGGCCGCCGCGTCGCAGGACGAGGTGCTCGCGCTGTGGAGCGGGCTCGGCTACTACAGCCGTGCGCGCAACCTGCATGCGTGCGCGCAGGCGGTCGTCGCCGCGCATGGCGGCGAATTCCCGCGCAGCAGCGCGGTGTTGCAGGAGTTGCCGGGCATCGGCCGCTCGACCGCGGCGGCGATCGCGGCGTTCTGCTTCGGCGAGCGGGTCGCGATCCTCGATGGCAACGTCAAGCGCGTGCTGACGCGCTTTCTCGGCTTCGACGGCGACCTGGCCGAGGCGCGCCAGGAGCGTGCGCTGTGGGACGAAGCCACGCGCCAGCTGCCCGAGGACGGCATCGAGTCGGGCATCGAGTCATACACCCAGGGCCTGATGGACCTCGGCGCCACGCTGTGCGTCGCGCGCTCGCCGAGCTGCCTGCTGTGCCCGGTGCAGGCCGGCTGCGTCGCGCTGCGCGAAGGCGCGCCCGAGCGCTACCCGGTGAAGACGCGCAAGCTCAAGCGCAGCCGGCGCAGCAACGCCTGGCTGTGGCTGCAATGGGGCGACAGGCTGTGGCTGCTGCAGCGGCCCGGCAGCGGCGTGTGGGCCGGGCTGTGGAGCCTGCCGGAGTTCGACACGCCCGAGGCGCTCGATGCGGCATCGGCCGACTGGCCCGGCACCCCGCAGGGCCTGCCGATGTTCACGCACGTGCTGACCCACCTCGACTGGACGCTGCAGCCGGTGCGCTGGACCTTGCCCGCCGATGCCGCGGCCGCCGACGTGGCGGCGATCACCGCGACGCTGGCGCGCGATGGGCAGCGCGGCGAATGGGTCACGCTGGCGCAGGCGCTCGCGATGGGCCTGCCGGCACCGCTGCGCAAGCTGCTGACCGGCACGCCGCCGGGTTGACGGTGCCTACTTGACGACGCCCTTGCTGCGCAGGAATTCGTCGACCAGCTGAAGCCGCACCGCGGCGTCCGGCAGCTCCATCAGCTTCTGCTTCGCGGCCAGCGAGATCGGCAGGATCTCGCACCAGCGGTTCGCGACCCAGCCGGCGTTGTCGAACAGGAAGGGCTTCAGGAAGGGCTCGGAGCCCTGCTGCTTCAGCGTCGCGATCGCATTGGCCAGGCCGCGCACCGTCTCGATCATCGCGTCGACCGGCAGCGAGGCCTCGTCGTCGTCGAGCATCTCGATCTCGGCCAGCCACAGGCCATCGGCCTGCTGGCGCATCCGGTTCACCCCGAAGCGATGGGTGCCGCGGCAGCGCACCTGCAGGATGCCGTGCTGCGCGCTGTCGACGTCGATCAGCTCGGCCATCACGCCGGTTTCCTCGAGGGCGACCGGCTCGCCCGGCTTGCGCACCTCGCCGCCCTGGCGCAGCGCGACCACGCCGAACGGCGTGTTCTCGCGCAGGCAGGTGCTGATCAGGTCGAGGTAGCGGGCTTCGAACACCTTCAGGCTCAGCAGCCCGCCAGGAAACAGCACCGCCTGCAGCGGGAACAACGGAACGTCGGTGGTGGAGATGTCGGGAGTCATTCAGCAGCGCGGCCGGGTGGGCCGCGTTCTCAATCGCGGGCGTCGAGCTCGCGGTGGCGAATCAATGTACCRCTGCGCGCGGCAAAACGCTTCGCCAAGGATTCGGTGAGGTAGACCGAGCGGTGCTGGCCACCGGTGCAACCGATGGCAACCGTCAGATAGCTGCGCTGGTCGCGTTCGAACGACGGCAGCCAGCGTGCGATGAAGGATTCGATCTGGGCCAGCATCTCGGCCACTTCGGGTTGGGCTTCCAGGTAGGCGGCGACCTCGGGATCGCGACCGGTCTGCGGGCGCAGTTCGCGGATGTAGTGCGGGTTCGGCAGGATGCGCACGTCGAACACGAAATCGGCATCGAGCGGCACGCCGTGCTTGAACGCGAACGACTCGAACACCAGGGTCAGTCGGTGCGCCATCGCCTTCACCAGGTCGCGCATCCACAGGCGCAGCTGGGCCGGGCGCAGCTGGCTGGTGTCGACGACGGTGGAGACCTCGCGCAGCTCGGCCAGCAGCTCGCGTTCGAGCTCGATCGCCTCGGTGAGTGCGCGGTGACCGTCGGCGGCGCGGTCGTCCTTGCGGCGGCCGGGCGACAGCGTCGCGGCCTCTTGCGACAGCGGGTGGGGGCGGCGCGATTCGGAGAAGCGGCGCACCAGCGTGTCGGTGTTCGAATCGAGGAACACCGAGCGGATCGCGGTGCCCTCGGCGCGCAGCTCGGCGATCAGCGGCAGCAGGTGCGGGAGCGAGCCGGCGCTGCGCACGTCGACGGCGATCGCGACGCGGCGCATCGAGCGCTCGTGCTCGAGCCGCAGGAAATCGCGCAGCAGCTCGGGCGGCAGGTTGTCGACGCAGAAGAAGCCGGCGTCTTCGAGCGCATGCAGTGCGACCGACTTGCCGGAGCCGGAGATGCCGGTGACGAGCACGACCTCGTTCGGCGACACCACGGACGGCGGCGCCGGCTCGGCCGGCGCCACGGCATCGGGCGGCAGCGCGCTCATGATTTCTTGCGGCCGCGCGGTGCCGAGGGCGCCACGGCTTCGGCCGCCACCGACAGCATCTCCTGCGCATGCGCGAGGCTGGTGCCGGACATGCGCTCGCCGCCCAGCATGCGGGCGATCTCGGCGACGCGCACCTCGCCGGCGACGGCGTGGATGTCGCTGTGCGTGCTGCCGGCCTCGGTGCGCTTCGAGACGACGAAATGGTGGTCGGCGCAGGCGGCGACCTGCGGCAGGTGAGTGACGGCCAGCACCTGGCGGTCGCGGCCCAGCTGCTTCATCAGCCGGCCGACGGTGTCGGCCACCGCGCCGCCGACGCCGGAATCGATCTCGTCGAAGATCAGCGTGCCGGCGGCATCGCTGCCTTGCGCAAGCTGGCTGGTCGTCACCGCGATCGCGAGCGCGATGCGCGACAGCTCGCCGCCCGACGCCACCTTGCCCATCGGCCGCGGCGTGCTGCCGGCGTGGCCGGCGACGAGGAACTCGGCCGATTCGAGACCGAAGGATTGCGGCGCGTCCTGCGCGGTCAGTGCGACGTCGAAGCGGCCGCCGGCCATGCCGAGTTGCTGCATCGCCTGCGTGACGGCGGCGGCCAGCTTCGGGGCAGCCGCCTTGCGCGTGGCGGAGACGCGCTTCGCCTCGGCGTTGAACGCGGCATGCGCCTGCGCGAGCGCCGATTCGAGCGCATCGAGGTCGGTGGCGGCGTCGAGCGCGCGCAGTTCATCCTTCCACTGGTCGAGCAGCGCCGGCAGCTCGGCCGGGGCGCGGCGGTAGCGGCGCGCGAGGCTGACCCAGGCCGACAGGCGATCGTCGAGCTCCTGCAGGCGCTCGGGTTCGAGCTCGGTGTGGTGCAGGTAGCCGCTGAGCGTGTGCGCCGCATCCTGCAGCTGCGCCTGCGCGCTCTGCAGCACCTCGGCCACCGCGGCGAGGCGGGCGTCGAACTCGGCGACGTTGCCGAGCGCGTCGGCGGCGCCGCTGGTCAGCGATTCGGCGTTGACATCGGCCTCGCTCAGCGCGTCGAGCGCGCTGCGGGCGGCGTCCATCAGCGCCTGCGAGTTCGACAGCCGCTGGTGGTCGGCATTCAGCGTCTCCCACTCGTCGGCTTCCGGGCCGAGCTTGTCGAGCTCGCCGATCTGCCAGGCCAGGCGTTCGCGCTCGCGCTCCAGGTCGGCCTGCTGGCTGCGGGCGGTGTCGAGCGCATCGCCGGCCGCTTTCCAGCGCGACCACACGGCGCCGAGCGGCGCGACATCGACGCCGGCGTACGCATCGAGCAGCGCACGCACCGATGCGCTGCGCGTGAGGCTCTGCCAGGCGTGCTGGCCGTGGATGTCGACCAGGTGATCGGCCGCCTCGCGCAGCTGCGCGACGGTGGCCGGGCTGCCGTTGACCCAGGCGCGGCTCTTGCCCTGCGCATCGATGACGCGGCGCAGCAACAGCGTGTCGGCGTTGTCGAAGCCGGCATCGTCGAGCCAGGCGGCGAGGCTCGCGGGCGCGTCGAACTCGGCGGTGATGTCGGCGCGGGCCGCGCCTTCGCGCACCACACCGGCATCGCCGCGGCTGCCGAGCGCGAGCTGCAGCGCATCGATCAGGATCGACTTGCCAGCACCGGTCTCGCCGGTCAGCACCGAGAAGCCGCCGGCCAGTTCGACCTCGAGCGAGGTCACGATGACGAAGTCGCGCAGCGCGAGGCGTTTCAGCATGGTGTGTTCAGAGTCCGGCGTTCCAGTGGAGCTTGCCGCGAAGGGTGGCGTAGTAGCTCCAGCCGCGCGGGTGCAGGAAGCGCACCTGGTGCGCCGAGCGGCGCACGATGATGCGGTCGCCGTGCAGCAGGCTCGCGAGGCTTTGCATGTCGAAACTGACGCTCGCATCGCGGCCGGCGACGATCTCGATGCAGATCTCGCCGATGTCGGGCAGCACGATCGGGCGGTTGGAGAGGTCGTGCGGCGCGATCGGCACCAGCACCCAGCCGGCGATGCCCGGGTGCAGGATCGGGCCGCCGGCCGACAGCGCGTAGGCGGTGGAGCCGGTGGGCGAGCCGACGATCAGGCCGTCGGCGCGGTGGTTGGCGACGAATTCGTCGCCGATGTCGATCTTGAGCTGCACCATGCTGGCGGTGGCGCCGCGGCTGACGACCACGTCGTTCATCGCGATGCCTTCGAAGATCACGCGGCCGTCGCGCCAGACGCCGCCTTCGAGCATGGTGCGGCGTTCTTCTTCGTAGTCGCCGGCGATCATCGGGGCGAGGGCTTCCTCGAACTGGTCGATCGGCAGGTCGGTGATGAAGCCCAGGCGGCCCTGGTTGATGCCCACCAGCGGCAGGTTGAAGCGGGCGAGCTGGCGGGCGATGCCGAGCATGGTGCCGTCGCCGCCGACGACGACGGCCAGGTCGCAGTGCTGGCCGAGCTGCTCGGGCGTGAGCGCCGGGTAGTCGGTCATGCCGGTGTTGTGCGCCGTCTCGGCTTCGAGCGAGACCTCGAGGCCTTGCCGGCCCAGAAATTGCGCAATGTCCTGCAGCACCCCGCGCATTCCGAGGGCCTGGTACTTTCCCACCAGTGCTGCGTGTCGAAAACGGGTCGGCATGCGCGGGATTACACCACAGGGCCCCCTGGGAACCGGGGCAGGAAAGGGCCTCGCGCCTACAATGAACCATGCTGGACGAGCGAGCCAAAACACTGCTGAAAGCGCTGGTCGAACGCTACATCGCCGACGGACAACCGGTGGGGTCGCGCACGCTGTCGCGCGCCTCCGGGCTGGACCTGTCGCCGGCCACCATCCGCAACGTGATGGCCGACCTGGAGGATCTGGGGCTGATCGCGAGCCCCCACACCAGCGCGGGGCGCATCCCGACGGCGCGTGGTTACCGGTTGTTCGTCGACACGATGCTGACTGCGCAACCGCTCGACCTGGCGCGTGCGACGCCCGCGATGGAGCAGCCGCAGCTGCATCCCGACCAACCGCAGCGCGTGATCGCGAACGCGGCGCAGCTGCTGTCCAGCCTGTCGAGCTTCGTCGGCGTGGTGACGGCGCCGCGCAAGGCGAGCGTGTTCCACCACATCGAGTTCCTGCGGCTGTCGGAGCGGCGGGTGCTGGTGATCCTGGTGGCGCCCGACGGTGACGTGCAGAACCGGGTGATCTTCACCGCGCAGGACTACACGCAGAGCCAGCTGATCGAGGCCAGCAACTACCTGACGGCGCAGTACGCGGGCCTGACGATCGAGGAGGTGCGCGAGCGGCTGAAGAGCGAGGTCGATGCGCTGCGCGGCGAGATCGCGGCGCTGATGCAGGCGGCGGTGCAGGCCGGCAGCGAGGCGATGGCCGACAGCCAGGAGCAGGTGGTGATCTCCGGCGAGCGCAACCTGCTGACGGTGCAGGATTTCAGCAGCGACATGGGCTCGCTGCGCAAGCTGTTCGACCTGTTCGAGCAGAAGACGCAGCTGATGCGGCTGCTCGACGTGAGCAGCCGCGCCGAGGGCGTGCGCATCTACATCGGCGGCGAGAGCATGGTGGTGCCGTTCGAGGAGCTCTCGGTGGTGTCGGCGCCGTACGAGGTGAATGGGCAGGTGGTGGGCACGTTGGGTGTGATCGGGCCGACGCGGATGGCGTACGACCGGATGATCCAGATCGTCGACATCACGTCGCGGCTGGTGAGCAACGCGCTGAGCCAGAAGTAGCCGGAAACAGGTCCGTTCGGCTGCCTGGTGCCGCGTGGTGGGCACCTACAATCGGCGCTCCTCTCCCGAGGGGCCGTTAGCTCAGTTGGTCAGAGCAGAGGACTCATAATCCTTTGGTCGTTGGTTCAAGTCCAACACGGCCTACCAATACGATCAAGGACTTAGCGTTGTTTGCTAGGAGCCCCGATCTTCCGGCGTAGCCGCAGCGTAACCAAAGAACGCATCCAACCGCAGGGCCGCGCCTTGCAACGCTTCCGGCGCTACGTGCGCATACCGCTCGACCATTGCGCCGGTTTTCCAGCCGCCGAGCCGCTGTAGCTCATGGGTTGGCGTTCCAGCCTGTCGATGCCATGTAGCGAAGGTGTGCCGCAAGTCGTGCCATCGGAAGTCCTGGATGTCGGCCCGTTGGAGCGCCGACTTCCACGCCTTCGTGTTGACCTGGCCGATTGGCTGTCCGCGAAAGGTGAACACCCTGGTGGGGTGCCGGCCAACCTGCTTGCGGATCACGGCCAGTGCCATCTCATTCAGCGGTGCGGAGTGCGGCTTGCCATTCTTGTGCTTGCTGCCGGGAATCCAGGCATGGTGCCGCCCAAGATCAACGAACTGYCACTCCAGCCCCATCACGTTGCCTTGGCGAAGGCCGGTCGCCACGGCGAAGGTGGCCATGTCAGCCAGGTGCTCGGGTAGCTGTTGAAGAAGGCATTCGAACTCAGCTTGCGTCAGTGAACGGACTCGGCCCTCGGCCTCTTTGAACAGCTTGAACTTCGGCACTCGTTCAATCCATTCCCACTCATCACATGCCCGCCGCAGGATGGCGCGCATCAAAGCGAGATAGCGATTCACCGTGCCTGGGGCGACATCCCGTTCGCGCGCGAACTTGATGCGATCGATCAGCGTTCGATCAATGTCGTCGAGTTGCTTGCCTCCCAGGTATGGATCGAGCCAGCGAAGCTTCGCCTTGTCTCCTTCGTGGGTGGCCTTGTGCTTCGTTTCCAGAAGCCACCGCACGACCGCTTCTTCCCACGTGTGTCGAGGCTTTACCCCGAGCCGGTCCTGCTCCCATCGGGCTGCGGCGAGTTGGTCGTGGACCTGCTGCGCCTGCCGTTTGTCGGTAGTCCCAGTGCTTTGCTGTAGAGGCTTCGATTCACCGCGGATGGGCGGCAACTTGACCCACCAAAATGGCGAATCCTTTCGTCTGTAGAGCGACATTCAGTTTTCTCCTGAAGATCGACCACGGACACGCGCGCAGTGGATTGTGTCACCAGGTGCTCGATGAGCAGGCGCTCGACGAAGACCCAGGAGCGTCCTACCTTGCAGGCCGGCACGGAGCCGGCACGTGCCATTCGTTGAAGCGTCTTCGGGTGAACCTTGAACAGCTGTGCGGCTTCCGCGAGGTCGAGAGTTGTCAAATGGTGTGCTCGGTGTCTTCGTTAGGCGCGCGGCGACCGGGATGCAATGACTCGGTCGGAGATCCAGCGATTCACGTCGGCCTCGCGCCACGCGACAGCGCGTCCCGCCAAGGTGAACGACGCAGGAAAACTCCCCTGTTTGACCAGGACGTAAAGAGTGGTGTTGCCGAGTCCGGTGCGCGCGAGAACTTCAGGCTTTCGGATGAGGCGGTCTTGTGCGGTGGCGAGGTAGTGTTGATTGTTCTTGCTCATGCTTTGGTGCTCGTTGTGGAATTTGAGGGGTGTGGTTGCCCATCCGCCGGACTGGCGGTCGGGTTCATTCATCGATGGCGACGAGGTTGCCGAAATCGTCGATCAGCGCGTAGAGGTAGACACGGCGGCCGCAGAGGGTGGTGGAGACGCGCCATGCGTCAGCGCGGCAGGACCCGCCGCACGCGCGCATGCGAAACCATGAGCTGTCGTGCAACTTGCCGAAGTCAGAGGTGGGTCCGAAGTAGATCCGGTCGAGATCGTCTTCCCAGTGCGACAGGTGTCCGGCGACGCGCGAGCCGACGATTGGCGCGCGACGGCGCCGGCTCGTGGGTGCGCGATGCGCAAGGGGTCTGGTGGTCGACTTGCTAGGCGAGGTGCTGTGATGGGTTTCCATGCGGCGATCCTGGTTCGATGCTCAGCGGCCGAGCTGGCGCGCCAGCTGCTGGCGTTGGAAGTCGAGGGAGTCGGCTCGCTCGATGAATGCGTTGCGCCAGGCGCTCCAAGGCGTGTCGCGGCAGCCGGGCGACATCAGGTTCACCCAGGTGACGGGCTGCACGCCTGCGAGTACCGGCCACGGCGTGGTGGACGCGGGCAGCAGCTGTGCGCGCTCGGTAGCCAGCGCCATCAGGTCGGCTTGCTTGATCGCCTTGGCATGCGTGGCGTTGGCGACGTTGAGCGCGAAGCCGTTGCGGATGACGCGGGCGAAGCGATCCTCCAGCGTGTGCCATGTGGCGCCCACCTCGTCCTTCACGGGTGAGGCGAGGTCGTTGACGAAGGCTTCGTGGGCGTCGTGCATTAGCGCGGCTAACTGACCGTGCACGTCGAGGTTGAACTCGCGCTCGGCGATCTTGCAGACGAGCAGCGAGTGCTCTGCGACGCTGTACGGGCGGCAGGTGGCGCCGGTGAAGCGGTTGATGAGGCTGAGGTGGTGCGCGATCGTGCGCAGGTTGATGCAGCCGGGTTGGGGATGCAGCAGCGACACCTCATTGCCTGTGGCAGTGGTGATCCAGGTCATGGGAATCTCAGAGTGAGGTCGCGCGCCTCGCGCGCGACGGATGTGATTGCCGCCTATCCGTGCAATCCAGGAAAGCTCATGCGATTTGCGTCAGGCCCGCACCAACCGCCCGCGGCCCGCGCGAGCGCGACTTGAGCCTGTCGATGCACTTTGGCGCTGGGATGGCTGCAGCGGAGATCTGAAGCTGGATCCGGCGATCAAGGCGACCTACCGGCACGTGTGCGGCGTCGAGATGTCGGCCGACGCGGTGGCGATCGACACGGGCGGGCACTTCACGCACCAGTGCTATGTCTTCGTGCGCAACCGGCCGAACCAGAATCTGTACGCCGTGAAGGGCGAGACACGGCTCGGCCGGCCGATCAAGAGCGCCAGCGTGCTGGTCGACGTGAACGAGCGCGGCAAGACGATCCGTAAGGGCGTGCGGCTGTGGCACGTCGGCACCGACACGGCGAAGGACTTGCTCTACGGCCGGCTGCAGGTCAGCCAGCCCGGGCCGGGCTACGTGCACTTCGCGCGCGAGCTGACGGCCGAGTTCTACGACCAGCTCACGGCCGAGAGCCGGATGCTCGTGAAGACCGGCCGCGGCGAGGAGCACCGCTGGCTGAAGCCGGCCGGCAAGCGCAACGAGAAGCTGGATTGCACGGTGTACGCGCTGTTCTGCGCGCAGATGCTCGGGCTGCACACGCTCAGCGACAAGCTGTGGGCGCGGCTGGAAGCCGGACTGGAGCCAGACCTGTTCGCCGGCGGCGGTGCGCCCGCGCCGAATCCGGGGAGCGATCCGCCAGTGCATACGTCTGCACAACCAAGCGCGGTGGCCGCGGCGCCGCCTCCGCCAGCGCCGCCACCTACAGCTCGACCACCAACCGTCCGTCCCATCGGCCCGAACTCTTTCATCGTCAGCGATTCTTGGAGCAGCCGCCTGTGAGCCAACCGACCTTCCAGCACCAGCAGCAACCCCGTCCCGATGCCCACGAGATCAAGGCCGACGCCGCCACGCAGTGGGTGTTCGACATGACCGAGATCCTGCGCGATGACCTGGCGTTCCAGGAACCGTGGGCAAGTGCCATCGCGCACGAGATCGTGCAGGGCATGCGCGCGCGGTTTGGCGGTGACGATGTCTACGTGCCGGCGCCGGACAAGTCGGCGCGCGATGAGCGCGTGCGGGAGATGTTCAACGGCAGGAACATCAAGCAGCTGATGCAGCTGTTCGGACTAGCGCGGTCTACGGTTTACCGGATCGTTGGTCAGCGAGGGCAGTAGCGTCCGCTGAACACGTGTCAGGGTTCGCATTTCTAAGTGACCTGTTTAGGCTATCGCATGTTCGGCCGGAACAATGGCCTACCACACCGCCGGGATCTCGGCCCCTCTTGTCTCAAAGAGGCAGGTCCAGGCAACGCAGCAAAGCACCAAGTGCTACTGGCGTCCGACGGTGCCGGCCTCAACTCCCCGATCATTGCCACATCGGCCGAGCAAGTCCGCCATCCTGACGAGTTCCGGGACCGAGGCCGCCTTCATCTTGCGCATGACCTGACCGCGATGGAGCTTTACGGTAGCTTCGGTGACATTGACTCTTTCGGCAATCTGCTTGTTCAGCAGCCCAGCGGTGACGAGTGCCATGACTTGGCGCTCGCGTTCTGTGAGCAGAGCGTGTCTTGAACGCAGTGCCGCGATGCGCTCGACGTCACCACGCCTTTGGGTCGTCAGCTTGATGGCGCGATTGACCGCATCCAGCAGATCCTGCTCGCGCACCGGCTTGGTGAGGACATCGACCGCGCCTGCCTTCATTGCTCGCACGGCCATCTCTACGTCGACGTGGCCACTGATGAGTACGACCGACTGCGCAGCGCCGCTTCGCGCCAGCGCCTCTTGGAATTCAAGACCGCTTTGCCCGGGCAGCCGGATGTCGAGCACGATGCAGGACGGTCCGTGGGGTGGCTCGGCGGCCAGGAAGGCTTGCACGGAGCCATAGGTTCTAGTCAGGAGCCCAACCGATTCGAAGAGGCCGCGCAGCGCCTCGCACACGCTGGTGTCATCATCGATCACGACGACGGTCGCCGGCTGGTCGTCCGGACGCTTAATCATCGAGCCGCTCCCGCAGCCAGGGGAACGGTGAAGCTGAAGGTGCTGCCGCGTGGAGAATGGTTCGAGGCAGAGATCGATCCCCCATGGGCCTGGACGATGGACCGGCAGATCGACAAGCCCATGCCGATGCCTCCCGCCTTGGTGCTGAAGAAGGCTTCGAAGATCCGATCCATGTGATCCTGCTCGAGACCCGTGCCCGTGTCCTGAACGCTGACCCGGGCGAACCTGTCGGGGCCGGCCGCACTGCGGATCGTCAGTTGCCCACCTATCCGTACTCCAACCCCGTCGGGCTCGGTCATCGCCTCCACGCTGTTCATCACTAGATTCAGCAGCACCTGCTGCAGCTGCGTGCGATCGCCGAGCACGATCGGGGCCTCAGGTCCGGCCTGGAAACTCGCATCGATGCCGCGGCGCCGAAACTCGCCGTTCAACACCAGCAGCACCTCCCGGATCGCTTCGTGCAGATCGGTCGGCATCATCCGCGTGGGTTCCTTGCGCGCCAATGCGCGAATGCTTGCGACGATCTCCCCGGCGCGATGCCCGTCCCGGACAACGCGTTCGGCGGCCTGCCGCGCGCGAACCGCGTCGAACTGCTTCTCATCGAGCCAGCGCAGGCAGGTCCCCGCGTTGGTGACGATCGCCATCAGCGGCTGGTTGACCTCGTGCGCGATCGAAACCGCCAATTCGCCCAAGGTGGTAACTCGCGAGACCCGGGCAAGCTCACTCTGGCTGCGGCGCAGTTCTTCTTCGGCGCGCTTGCGGTCTTCGATCTCGATGAGCGCGCCGTACCATTTCACGACAGCGCCGTGGGCGTCCAGTAGCGGGCACTGCCGCAAGGTGAACCATCGGTACTCGCCGTCCGCACGCAGAATGCGCGCGTCGACTTCCTCGCCGCGCTTGCTGGAACGTACGCGATCCCAGATGCTGCGCATGGCCTCAAGATCGTCCGGGTGGAAGATGCGGTAGAAGCCTTCGCCCATCACGTCTTCGAATAGAAGACCGCAGAAGTCGAGCAGGTTCTTGCTCCAGAAGTCGACCTCGCCATCTGCCGTGGCCGACCATGCCATCGCGGGAATCGTGTCGATGATCAACTTGAGCCGGTGCTCGCTCGCCTTGAGTGCATCCTCGGCGCGCTGCAGTTCTTCGAACTCCACGTTCGCGCCGACCCAGCGCACCACGCCGTTCGCATCGGTGATCTTCTGGCCGGCGAAATAGAACCAGCGGTACTCCCCATCGAATCGCCGAATGCGTCCCTTCAAGCCCAACTGGTCCTTCGTCGCGAGGCAGTCCTTCCATATGTCCACCATGCCTTCTACATCGTCGGGGTGGTAGAAGTCGAGGAAGCCCCACTCGAGGATCTGTTCGGGTTCGACGCCGACATAGGCGGCCCACTGTCGGTTCACGAATTCCGCCGAGCCATCCGGTCGGGCCACCCATGCGAGCACCGGAAGCGAGTCGATGATGAGGCGAAGGTTCTGCTCGCTGGCGAGAAGTGCCGACCTGGCTTCCTCCAGGGCGTTCTCGGCGCGCTTGCGGTCTTCGATGTCCAGCACGACGCCGTACCACTTCACGACCTTGCCCTGCGAGTTCAGCAGGGGGTTCTGCCGCAGCGTGCACCATCGGTAGTGGCCATCGGCACGCCGGAGCCTGCCTTCGACTTCCCGCGAGCGCTTCGATGCCATGATTTCCTGCCAGGTGGACAGCAGTGCGGCCACGTCCTCCGGATGAAAGATGCGATAGAAGCCAAGCCCGAGGATTTCGTCGGCAGGCAGCCCGACGAAGTCCACGAAATGCTGGTTGCAAAAATCCAGCATGCCGTCCGAAGTCGCCGACCATGCGATGGCCGGGATGGTGTTGATGATGAGGTTGAGCCGCCATTCGCTTTCTGCGAGCGCCTCGCCCGTGGGCTTCTCGACGCGTGTATCAGCAGGCGGCCTGCGGTCAGTGAGCTCGCGGACCTCGCGGCACGCGAGGCTCGCCTGGGTCGCCGCGATTTTCAGGCGCAGCGACTCGAGACGTTGTGGAAACCCCGCTCGCCGGGAGCCTGTCACCAGCACGCCCATGCCGGCGATGTCGCCCATCGCGACGGCCACGACGGATAGCACGTCGCTGCCGAGCGACAGGGTTGATGGCCCGAGCTGCGGGTTGTCTGCAAGCCATTCATCGACCGAACGCCGGATGGTTTCGGGATCGTGCGCGGTTGCGGGCGTCTTGCCGGTGCGCAGGAAGATGTGCACCGTCTCGCTGAAGCGCAGTCCGGCGAAGTCCAGGTCCAGCATGTCGACCAACGTCTCCAGGACGTCTTCGACGATGGAGGTCGGGTCAAGTCCCTGCCACGTCGCAGGCAGGTGGGTCAGGTGCTCGATGTCGTCGTGGCACCGCTGCAGCTGCTGCTCTTCGGCGGCCGCACGGGACGGCGATGTGATGTGGGCGTGTGCACTCATGGCTCGACTGCGAGCGATGAGCATACCGCGCCGAAGGTGGGCATGAACCTCGACCAAGGTCGAGGAGCCTGCGACTTTCCGCGAGGGCAGGACGACCAACGGCCAATCCCGCGACCCCCGATCGTGGATTCTCGGCAGAGACGCTCGCGATTCGGGCCCGGGCAACGACCTCCAGTCAGCGATCGTCGATCAAAGGAGGATTGAGTGCGTGCAGCGCAGGGGAATAGGCTTCAGTGCCCGGACCAATGACCCTCTACGACGCGAGGCACGCATGCACCTATCGATCAACGAACATCTTCCGGATCTCTTGGGAGATCGGAAGCACGTCTTCTTCGAGCGCGAAGTGCCCCGTGTCGAGAAAGCGCAGTCGCGCGCTGGGAATGTCCCGAAGATAGGCGTGCGCACCCGCAGGAAGAAAGATCGGGTCGTTCCTGCCCCACACGATGAGCGTCTTCAGCGGGCGTGTTCGCATGAAGGCTTGCCAGTGCGGGTAGTCGATGACATTGCTGAAGTAGTCCGACATCAGGCCGATCTGGATTCTCTGGGCGTCGGGGTTCTCGAGGAGCCGTGCGTCCAGAGTCCATCCGGTGGGGTCGATGGACGCGAAGTCCCGGCTGCCGGTCCGGTACATGAACATCGTGAAGTCACGGGACACGAGCTGCTCGACCTGCCGGCGCCCTTCCGGGCTGAGGCCCTTCGCACGGGCGCGCATGCCGTCGAGCTGGTCCGTTGCAATGCCTTCGACATACGCGTTGGCGTTCTGGATGATCAGACCCTCGACCGCCGCCGGATTCTTCACGGCCATGCGAAAGCCCACGGGGCCGCCGAAGTCCTGCAGGTAAAGGGTGTAGCGCTGCAATCCAATCTGGGAGGCGAACGCAGCCATCACGTTGGCCAGGTTGTCGAACGTGGGCGTGAACGTCTCGGCAGAAGGGGCCTCGCTGAAGCCGGCGCCCGGGTAGTCGGGTGCCACCAGATGGAAGTCGTTCGAAAGCAGCGGAATCAGCTCCCGGTACATGTGCGAGGAAGAAGGAAAGCCGTGCAGCAGCAGCAGCGTCGGCTTGCGAGGGTCGCCCGCTTCGCGATAGAAGATCCGGATTCCTTTCACGACGGCCGTCCGGTACTGCACGCGCGACGTCTGCGGCGACTCGCCGGCCGATGCGGCGCGACCGGTCTGGCTGACGGCGCACGCGCCGAGGCAGCAGCTCAGGACGGCGGCAGCGAGTGCTCGCCAAAGAAGGTTCGAATGCATGGTTCGCAGCTTTCAGAGTTCGAGATGGCACATCGAACCGAGCCTATCCCGAGGCCATGCGCCATGCGCCCTTCCTGCGGCCTGTATGCAGATGGCCCGAGGGCGTAGGGCGCGCGCGCTACTGACTTCCGAGGCATTGAGATTTCACCGCAGTTAACTCGCGCTGGTTGCATCGGAAGACGACCATGCAGAAACCACATGAATGGAGCATTGCGATGTCTTCGAATACACCCACGGTGATAGAGCTGGCCCACAACGATCCCGTCATCGAGGCGGGGCTGCGCTACATCCTCGGCGCATGGCCCGAATTCGAGTTGCGGTCTGCGACCGATCTGGATTGCCCTGACCGGGTGCGCAGCGCGCCTGCCGACGTGTTCATCCTCGACCACGAAAGTGGTGTCCTTAGGGCAGCGAGCCTCCAGGCCGATTGCCGGCAGGGTGCCAAGCTGATGGTTGTCGCCATGAGGGGCCAGGAGCTCGAGGTGCGAAGCGCGCTGGAAGCAGGCATTCGCGGCTACGTGGTGGTCGGCTGCTCGGCGGACGAGATCGTGAGCGCCGCCCGGGCCGTGGCGTCCGGGCGTCGGTATCTGTGCAGCGCTGCGACGCTTCGCATGGTCGACAGCCTGTCGCGGCCGTCCCTGACCGTGCGAGAGGGTGAGGTGCTGGCGTTGGTTCGCCGTGGCCACAACAACAAGGAGGTGGCCCGATCGCTGGGGATCTCTGTGGGGACGGTCAAGGCACACATGCGCGGGCTTCTGTCGAAGCTTGGCGCGCGATGCAGAACCGAAGCGCTCTGGATCGCGTCGCAGCAGGGATTGGCCCCGCGTCCGTCGCACGCAGCATCCGCTCAACCCTCGGTGGCCGCCCGGATGCCGGCCACCGACATGAACAAGTTCCAAGGTGCACTCGAATGTTCGCGCGCGACCGTCTGAGCTGGAGGGATTCCCCCCAGGCGCGCGCTTTGCATCGACTCTGCCTGCTGCTGCTGTGCTCGGCTTACATCCAGGGCGGCCTGGAGAAGGCCCTGGATTTCGACGATGCCATCGCGGAGATGACCGCATTCGGCTTGAGGCCTGCGTGGTTGCTCGTGGTGGCGGCCATCGCTATCGAGCTGGCGGGTTCCGTACTGGTGCTTATCGGCCGCGGGCGCAGCGTAGGCGCGTTGCTGCTCGCAGCCTTTACGCTGGTCACGACGCTCATCGCGAATCGGTTCTGGGAGGCACAGGGCGTGCCACGCACGATGTTGACGCACGCCTTCTTCGAGCACCTCGGGCTGGCCGGTGCGCTCGTGCTTGTCGCCTGGAGCGACCGCCTCGAGCGCGACGCCGGTTTTCGTCAGAGTCCGAGGGCACTCAGGCCAGCGTGATCGTCTGGCCGCCGGCCGAGCGGCCAGAAGAACTTGCGGTCCGATTCCGCGATGGGGAGGTCGTTGATGCAGGCATACCGGTGGGCCATCAGGCCCGCCTCATTGAATTCCCAGTTCTCGTTGCCATAGCTGCGATACCAGTTCATCGAGTCGTCATGCCATTCGTAGGCGAAGCGCACGGCGATCCGATTGGCGTTGAACGCCCAGAGTTCCTTGATCAATCGGTACTCGAACTCGCGCTGCCATTTCCGTTGCAGCAGGGCCTGCGCGGCCGATCGCCCGGTCGCGAATTCCGAGCGATTCCGCCAACGGGTGTCCTCGCTGTAGGCCAGCGCCACGCGTGCCGGATCTCGTGTGTTCCAGCCATCTTCGGCCAAGCGGATCTTCTGGATCGCGGTGTCGCGCGAAAACGGAGGAAGTGGGGGACGTGTTTCCATGGAGGACACCTTGGTGTTGAAGTTAGAGTGGCTCCATCGTCGCCAGTCATTGGGACGCAGGCATCCGGCTGCGGGCTGGATGAACGCTGCACCTAAAGTCGGGGAGGAACCTGGATTCCTCGCATGGCGTGGGATGCTGCGCGCCTGCATCGTCATCGTGTTGTGCTGCCCCGCCGCCTGGGCCCTGCCGGCGCAATACGGCATCACGCAGCTGTATCACACCCGGTGGACCGCTCAGGATGGCGTGCCGACAGGCATCGAGGCCCTTGCCCAGACCCGCGATGGCTTTCTATGGTTGGGTACCTCCGGTGGACTGTTCCGCTTCGATGGCGTGCAGTTCGAGCGCTTCTCAGGCGCTGGTGGTGTCCCGCTCCTATCGCAGGACATTACCGGGTTGCATGTGGCCGCGGATGGCGGTCTGTGGATCGGGCATCACCTTGGCGGCGTGAGCCATCTGCTCGAAGGTCGCCTGGTCAACTACGGGCAGGCCCAGGGACTGCCGAGATCGTCCGTGGCGGGCATGGCGAAGGCAGGGGACGGCACCCTGTGGGCCGGGACGACCCGTGGGTTGTTTCGACTCGATGGTGGACGGTGGCAGCCGGCGAATGCCTCCTGGAAGGTTCCCGCGGATCCGGTGGACGAGATCCTCCTGGATCGCGATCGCACGCTGTGGATCATGAGCAATGAGCAGATCTTCTACCTTCGAGATGGAGCGAACCGGTTCGAGAAACTACCCGTCGCGGTGCCTCGCAGCAATTCCCAGACGCTGCTCCTCCATCCTGGCGGGGCAGCCATGGTGTGCACGTCCGAACGCGTGCGCACGCTGACATTGACCACGCCGCCCGTGTCCGGTGCCGTCGTCCCTGCATGGGCTGACCAGGGCATCGCGAACAGTGCGGATGCCCGGTGTGCCTTCGACCGCGAAGGCCACCTGTGGGTCGGAGGCGCCAAGGGTGCTGCGCGAGGTGAGGGAGCCGGATTCGTGCCCCTCACCGGTGAATCCGTCTCCCGGATACTCGAGGATCGCGAAGGGAACATGTGGTTCGCCACGCGCGGCGGACTCGACCGATTTCGCGCACCGGCGTTCCTGAAACTGCCGTTGGATGCGGGATCCAACGAGTTCTGGCTGGCACCCGCCGGTCAAGGCGGCGCATGGATCGGCACCGCCCTCGGGAACATTTTCCGTTCGCAGCGCGCCTCGCCGGAGCCGATCGGCTTCGGACATCTGGCCGGAACGGGACTCGCCGCCCTCTACAGCGACCCGTCGGGCACGCTGTGGGCGGCCGGGGGCGATTCGCTCTGGAAGCTTCGAGCCGATCGACGCTGGCAGCGGCTGGCGCATCGCGGAGCGCGCGCCTCTTCTTCCTTCAACTACGCCGGCATCCAGGCTATGACGCAGGACGCACAGGGTGCGATGTGGGTGTCCGTGCTTCGGGTCGGCGTCTATCGTGTGGTCGGCGAGGCGTGGACCTTGTGGGGAGGGCGCACGGACATGCCCACCCACAACGTGTCGGCCTTGTTCACCGACGCGCGGGGTCGCGTCTGGTTCGGCTATGACGACGGGGCGGTCACCGTCCTCGACGGCGATCGGCTCGCGGTGGTGCTGCCCGCGAGGGAATCTCCATCGCACCTGGCCCTAGGGTCAGTGGAGACGTTCGCGCAGCAGGCCGATGACCTCTGGATCGGGGCCGAAAGGGGCCTGTGGCGACTGACCGGCGACGCGATCCATCCTGTGACGGGACCGCGCGGTGCGTTCATCGGGGTCAAGGGCATCGTGCCCGGCCCGACAGGTGACCTGTGGGTGAGCACGGCGGACGGCATGGTTCACATCGCGGCCGAGGAACTGCAGCAGGCGTTTCACCGCCCTGAGCATCGCGTCCGACATGATCTGCTGGATTACCTGGACGGGCTGCCAGGAGTGCCCGAGACGGCGATGGGCAACGGCGGTCGTCTCTGGATCGCCACCGCGAACGGCGTGGTCTGGACCGACCCGACGCGCATGCCGCACAACACCATTGCGCCCACGGTGATCGTCAAGTCGATCACGGCGGACGGCCTCGCCCATGCATTCGATGCGGGCGACGCGACGCAGTTGCCGGTGCATACGCACGACCTGAAGATTGCCTACACCGCGCCGAGCCTCACGATGCCCGAGCGCGTGAGGTTCAGGTATCGCCTTGGCGACGAGCATGCCGAATGGCAGGACGCCGGCACCCACCGCGAGGCCAGCTTCAGGGACCTTGCGCCCGGCCGCTATCGATTCCAGGTGATCGCTGCCAACAATGACGGCTTGTGGAATGAATCCGGCGCGAGCGTGTCGTTCGTCATTCCTCCCACTTTCGTGCAAACGGGCTGGTTCATCGCGTTGTGTGCGGCTACGGCTGCGGCTGCCGTGTGCCTGCTGTTCTCATGGAGACTGCGCGCGGTCAAGGCACGCTTGCGGCTGCGCTGGGAGGTGCGGACGGTCGAGCGGGAGCGCATCGCCCGAGAACTCCATGACACCTTCCTGCAGGCCGTGCAGGGCCTGGTGATCCGGTTCCACGCGGCGATGGAACAGATTCCGCCGCACGAGCGCTCCCGGGACCTGATGCGCAACGCGCTTGATCTGGCCGACGAAGTGATCGCGGACGGACGGGATGCGGTGACGGACCTGCGGGGGGTGACAGGCACCTCGACGGATTTTGCCGATGGCCTGCAATTGGTAGGTGAGCGCTGGTCCGCAGACACAGGCGTTTCGTTTGCAATGCACATCGACGGTACGGCCCGCGAACTCGATCCGGTCTGCGTGCCGGAACTGCAGCGCATCGCCACCGAGGCCCTGAGCAATGCGTTCCGGCATGCGGCGGCCTCAGGCGTCCAGCTCGGCGTAGCCTTCGCATCGAGGCAGCTCAGGCTGCGAATCTCGGACAACGGCTGCGGCTTCGATCCGAAGCAGTTGCACGCCGGGCGCTGGGGCCTCGTCGGGATGCGAGAACGGGCGAATCGCCTGAGCGGGCGCCTGGGCGTCCACTCTGATGCACGTGGCACCACAGTCTCTCTGGAGGTCCCGGCCGGGATCGCCTACCGGCGCAGTCGCCGCGGGTGGCACAGATGGCCCGTCAGGGATCGATGATCCCGCGCCGCAGAGCGATCATGACCGCGTGCGTGCGGTCGCGCGCGGAGAGCTTGCTCATGATGCTTTTCATGTGGGACTTGACCGTGTCCTCGGTGACACGGAGCTCGCCGGCGACCCGCCGGTTCGAGTTGCCGGACGCGACCTGCTTTAACACGTCGAGTTCACGCACTGACAGTGGGTCATCGGTCAGATGCGCAGCCAACTCCGCGGCCACCTCGCAAGGAATCCAACGCTCGCCGGCATGGACGGATCGGATCGCGGCGAGAAGCTCGTTACGGATCATGCTCTTGAGCAGGTAGCCGCTGGCACCCGCTTGCAGCGAGCGGCGTGCCTGCGTATCGCCCCGGTAGGTCGTCAGCATCACGATGCGCGCGTCGGACCACTGTGCACGGATCGCCACCGTGGCGGCGACACCGTCGACTTCCGGCATCTGCAGGTCCATCAAGGTGACGTGGGGGCGGTGCTCAGCAAAGCGTTCGATCGCCTCGCGGCCGTTGCTCGCTTCGGCGACCACCCGCAGGCCGGGCTCCCTCTCGATCACGGCAGCGATGCCCTCGCGCATCAGGGGGTGATCGTCAACGACGAGCACCTTGATCGGCTGGCTCGTCTGGCCCACGGCGTGCATCGTGTGTCTCACTGGAGTCGAACGGTGGCGACGAGTTTACACACGGGGTCGGTGTGGCACCTGGGCCAAAGGGAGAGGACGCGGCGGCCCCACGGGTCGTGGCGGCAACGCGCGACAAGAGGCCCAATGGGTCGGCCCTCAACCCCGACATCCGGAGGATTCACCATGTCGAATCAAATCAATCAGCGCCCGGATCGGCGCGAGTTCCTGCAAGCGGCATCCCTGTTGGGCCTGACCGCGCTGGCCGGTCCGGTGGCCGCGCTGTCGCGCGACACGCGCGTCGCGCCGGATCTGGTTCTGTACAACGGACGCATCAGCACGCTGGACCCCGCACGACCCGACGCCAGCGCCGTGGCCATCAAGGACGGCATGGTGCTGGCGGTCGGCAGTGACGCCGAGCTGGTTCCCCTCGCCGATGCGCAGACCCGCGTCGTCGATGTCGAGCGGCGCCGTGTGATCCCCGGCCTGACCGACTCGCACACGCACGTGATTCGCGGCGGTCTCAACTACAACATGGAGCTGCGGTGGGATGGCGTGCGCAGCCTGCATGCGGCGCTCGAGATGCTGAAAGCCCAGGCGCGCGTGACGCCACCACCCCAGTGGGTGCGCGTCGTCGGCGGCTGGAACGACACCCAGTTCGTCGAGAAGCGCCTGCCGACGCTGAAGGAGATCAATGACGCGGCGCCCGACACGCCCGTCTTCGTGCTCAATCTCTACAACCAGGCCTTCCTGAACCGCGCCGCGCTGCGTGCGGTGGGCTACACGCGCGACACGCCACAACCGCCGGGCGCCATCATCGAACGCGACCACAAGGGCGAGCCCACCGGCCTGCTGCTGGCCGAGCCCAACGCCTTCTTGCTCTACAACACGCTGGCCAAGGGCCCGAAGCTGGACTTCGACGACCAGGTGAACTCCACGCTGCATTTCATGCGCGAGGAGAACCGGCTCGGGGTCACGTCGGTGGGCGATGCCGGTGGTGGCTTCCAGAACTACCCGGACGACTACGAGGTCATCGACAAGCTGGCCAGGGAGGGGCGGCTGACACTGCGCTTCGCCTACAACCTGTTCCCGCAGAAGGCGAAGGCGGAGCTCGACGACTTCCGGCGCTGGATCGCGACGGGCAAGCCCGGTGACGGCAGTGACATGTACCGCCTCAACGGCGCTGGCGAGATGCTGGCCTTCTCGGCCGCCGACTTCGAGGACCTGCTCGTGCCGCGGCCCGAGATGCCGACGACGATGGACGCCGACCTGGAGGGCGTGGTGCGTTTCCTCGCCGGCAACGGCTGGCCCTGGCGCATGCATGCCACGTACAACCAGACGGTCTCGCGCGCGCTCGACGTCTTCGAGAAGGTGCACCGCGACCTGCCCATCGACAAGCTGGGGTGGTTCTTCGACCACTGCGAGACGGTCACGCCGCAGAACCTGGAGCGCATCAGGAAGCTGGGTGGCGGCGTCGCGGTGCAGAACCGGATGTCGATGCAGGGCGAAGCCTTCATCCGCCGCTATGGCGTGTCGGCGGCTGCCGAGACGCCTCCGGTGAAACGCATGATCGAGATGGGCTTGCCGGTCACGCTGGGCACCGATGCGACGCGCGTCAACAGCTACAACCCCTGGCAGGCGCTCTACTGGCTCGTGTCGGGTCGCAGCATCGGCGGCACGGTGCTCTACCCGGAAGAGCGCCGCCTGGATCGGCTGGCCGCGCTAGGGCTGATGACGGCCAACGGCGCCTGGTTCTCGCGCGACAGCGGCAGGAAGGGCGTGCTCAAGCCCGGGGCGCTGGGCGACGTGGCGGTGCTCGACCGCGACTACTTCGCCGTGCCCGAGGACCAGATCCAGGACATCGTGTCGGTGCTGACAGTCGTGGCAGGCAAGGTGGTGCACGGCGCGCAGCGCTTCATGGCGCTGGCCCCGCCGCTCCCGCCAGCGTCGCCCAGCTGGTCGCCGGTGCGAACCTTCGGCGGCTACCAGGCACGCAAGTTCACGCTGGGGGAGAGCGACCGGCGCTACCAGTACGCCGCGGCATGCGCGTGCCGTTCGGGTTGCGGGCTGCATGCGCATGACCACCTGAAGGCGGCCGGCACTCAGGTGCCGGCGGCTGACGCGCCCGCCTTCTGGGGGGCGCTCGGGTGCAGCTGTTACGTCTAGAGGCTCAGTGAGCGGGCCGCCTCGATGATGACGGCGGCCACTTCCGTAGGCCGCCTCATCATCACGGCGTGCCCCGCCTCCAGGCTGGTTACCTTGGCACCGGCCCGTTGTGCCATTGCCTTCTGGGCCGGCGGCGGGATCATGTGATCCTGCTCGGCCACGACATACCAGCTGGGCTTGCTCTTCCACGCGGGCATGCTGACCTTGTCACCGAAGCTCCTCGCGGCGATCGGCTTCTGGTTGACCGCCAGCAGTGCGGTCCGCGCTGCCGGCAGATCCTGCGCGAAATGCTCGCCGAAGTTGCGGGTGCTCATCCACAGATAGCCGTGCGAATCGGGCTCGATGCCGGCCAGACCCGGCGGCGGGGGGATGTCCTTGTTGGCGAGCATGTCGTTGACCGACTCGCCGTCGCCCGGCGCGAAGGCGGCCACGTAGACCAGGCCGGCCACCTTCTCCTGCCGGCCCACCTCGGTGATGACCGCGCCCCCCCACGAATGCGCCACCAGCAGCACCTTCCCCGGTTGCCGGTCGATGGCCCGTTGCGTCGCGGCCGCGTCGTCAGCCAGTGCGCTGAGCGGGTTCTGCACGGTCACCACCGTCAGCCCCTTTGCCTGAAGCAGGGGCACGACGTCGTTCCAGCTGGAGCCGTCTGCCCACGCGCCGTGGACCAGGATCACGCTGACCTGCTTGTTGTCGGCTGCTGCTGCCGGGGCCGGTGCTGCGGCTACGACACCGGGGCTCAGCCATGCACCGAGCGCGAGGCTGGAGGCGGCTGTCAGCGCGGTCATCTTGGGAAACAGTGAAGTCGTCATGGCAGTTCCGATCTGCAGTTGTGGAAGGCCCACTGTGGCTGGATGCCTTCGCTTTCGCCATTGGTCCGAGGTGGCAGGACGGGGTGGTCTCAGGTGCGTTGTGGATGCGTGCCGTGGCCGGGAGACTGTGGGCTCGCAACCCGTCAACCCGTCCTCAAAGGAGAGATCCCATGACCCTCACTGCCAAGCCCATCGCGGGCTCGCGGCTGCTCAATCCGACCGATCACACGCTGGTGTTGATCGACTTCCAGCCGCAGATGGCATTCGCTACTCAGTCCATCGACGGCGTGAGCCTGCGCAACAACGCCAGCATCGCGGCGCGTGCGGCCGCAGGCTTCAAGGTGCCAACCATTCTGACCACCGTGGCGGCGAAGAGCTTCTCGGGGCCGATGTTCGACGAGGTCATCGAGGCCTTTCCCAACCAGGAGATGCTCGATCGCACCACGATGAACTGCTGGGAAGACGCGAACGTCATTCGTGTCGTCAACGCCATCGCAAAGCCACGCGTGGTGCTGGCTGGTCTCTGGACCTCGGTGTGCATCGTGGGGCCGGCGCTGTCGGCGATCGAGCAGGGCTTCGAGGTCTTTGTACTCACCGATGCCTGCGGTGACGTGACGGCCGAAGCCCACGAGCGCGCGATGCAGCGCATGGTGCAGGCCGGCGCGCAGCCGATGACCGCGCTGCAGTACCTGCTTGAACTGCAGCGGGACTGGGGGCGCGGCGAGACCTACGACCTGACCACCGGCATCGCCCGGCAGCTGGCCGGTGGCTACGGCGTGGGCATCGCCTACGCCAAGGCGATGTTCGGCGCCACCGAAGGCTGATGTACCCCGATCGACTCAACCACTGAAGGACACACCATGAAATCCTCTGTCAGCGCCAAGCGCTTCGCTTCCTTCCTGCTGCTGGCGCTTGCGGCGCACGGCGCCCAGGCCAACACCGCTGCCGCGAGCGAACCGTCGAACTCCGTCAGCACCGCGGCCGTCAGCTACCGCACAGTCAAGGTCGACGGCGTGAACGTCTTCTACCGCGAAGCCGGCCCGAAGAACGCGCCCGTCTTGCTGCTGCTGCACGGGTTCCCGACCTCGTCGCAGATGTTCCGCAACCTGATCCCCCGGCTGGCCGACAAATACCGCGTGATCGCGCCTGACTACCCCGGCTACGGCCAGAGCGACATGCCGGCGATGGACAAGTTCGAATACAGCTTCGACAACCTCGCCCGCGTGATGGACAAGTTCACCGCGGCGGTCGATGCGAAGAAGTTTGCTCTCTACGTGCAGGACTACGGCGCCCCCATCGGCTTTCGTATCGCGGCGGCCCATCCCGAGCGCATCACCGCGATCGTGGTGCAGAACGGCAATGCCTACAACGAAGGAATCGACAACGAGTTCTGGGCACCCGCCAAGGTGTACTGGGCCGACAAGTCCGAAGCGAACGGCGCGAAGCTGCGATCGCTGTTCGAGATCGGCGCGACGAAGTGGCAGTACACAGAAGGCATTCGCGACGTGAGCCACATCAGCCCGGATGCCTGGACAGTCGACCAAGCCCGCATGGACCGCCCTGGCAACAAGGACATCCAGCTGGAAATGTTCTACAGCTATGGCACGAACCCGCCGCTGTATCCCGGCTGGCAGGCCTACTTCCGCAAGCACCAGCCGCCGATGCTGATCGTCTGGGGCAAGAACGACAAGATCTTCCCGCCTGCCGGCGCGCACCCCTACCTTCGCGACCTTCCGAAGGCCGAGCTGCACCTGCTGGACACCGGGCACTTCGCGCTCGAGGAGGACAGCGAGACCGTCGGCCGGCTGATGCGCTCGTTCCTGCAGCGCAACGTCAAGGCGGGCAAGTGATGGCGGGGCAGCGGCACTCAGCCAGCAGGCGGGCCGCTGCCCTCAGGTCATGCGTCGAGAACCCTTCGGTAAATTCGTCGACGATGGGCGAAAGCATCCGGCGTGCGTCGTCCGTTCTCGACCCGGTGCACCAGAGCCCTGCGAGGTCGGTAGCTGCGCGCAACCGCCATGACAGCGCGCCGACCTTGCGGGCAGACGCCATCGACTGGCCGAGCAGGACTTCCGCGTCGCGGTTGCGCCCCTGGGCCACGCGGAGGGACGCCTGGACGCGAAGGACCTCGGGCAGGCACCAGCCCTCGTCGTGCGCATGCGCGATGTTGAGTGCGTTGCGGATCGTCGATTCGGCTTCGCCGAGACGGGCGTGACGCACGAGCGCGTCCGCCAGGACGCTGAGGTAGTACGGCATCCGCGCCAGGTGGTTGATGCTGCGGAACTCCTCGACGGCCTGCTGCAGAGCCGCCACCGCGTCGCACGAAGTGTCGCCCCGCGTGTGTGCCAGCGCGGCGCGGTAGAAGCTAGCGACCGGGCGCCGGGCGGCGAGGCCATGTCGCGTGACGTGCTCTTCCAGCATCGCGACATGGCGATCACAGGCGTCGACGTGCCCGCTCCAGTAGAGGACCGGGCAGATGTACGACAGCAAGTTGTTGAGCGAGAGGTGATGCCCGAGCCCGCGTGCGCTTTCCAGCGCGGCTTGTGCCGTGCGCACGGCCGTGTCGGCGCGGCCCGTCAGCCACAGCACCTGCCCCAGCACCCCACCCGCGAGAACGATGGGATCGGAGAGGTACCGGATGGCGTATGAGCCGAAATAGCGCTGGTCGCGCGCGTGGAGGACTTCGAGCCGCCGCCCGGCGGCGTGCAGGCGTCCGAGAAAGAGCTCGGCGATGGCGGTGTGCACATCGGCCTCGGGCAGGATGGACGGATCGTTCTTCGCGGCGACCGCTCCGAAGTCGTCGAGCGTGCGCAGCGCTGCAGCGTGCTCGCCCGTGAACAGCTCGTAGATGCCGATCATCATGAGGCAGCGAAGGTGGTAGTCGGTGTCGCCAATCCGCACCGCGATCTCCAGCGCGCGGCGCAAGGCTGTCATCGCCCGGGGCTTGAGCCCGCGTGTGAACACGGTGGCGCTGCCGAGCCACAGCTTGAGCTTCATCTCGAAAGCCGTTCCGGCGAGGTCCGCGGCCTCGAGTTCGTCGACCGCCTGCGACACATGGACGCCGCTCTCCTCGGTCAGCGAGAAATGATTCCACAGCAGCAGCCCGGCGACCGTCAGCCGGATCCGTAGCGATCGATTCGCCGCATCGCGACCGGTCCAAGCCAGTGCAGCGCGCAGGTCGTCAATGACGCGCCCATAGGCACGACCCCATTCGGTGGCCGGGCGCCGGGTCCACTCGCCGGCCGCGCGCTCGAGCGTCGCGCAAAGGTGTTCCGCGTGGCGTTGGCGGACCACCGGATCCTCGTCGCCGGCTCGTAGGCGTTCGAGGGCATAGGTTCGCGTGGTCTCGAGCAGGCGGTAGGCGATGCCATCGGCATCGAGGTCCGTGGCCAGCAGCGACTTCGCGGCTAGCTGCCCCAGGATGTCTGCCGCTTCCGCGGGAACGCGGTCTGCCACAGCCGCAGCCCCGGCGACGTCGAACACGCCCGCGAACACGGACACGGAGCGCAGCACCGCGGCCTCGCGGGGCGGCAGTAGGCCGTAGCTCCAATCGAGCGTAGCCGTCAGCGTGCGGTGTCGCTCCGGTCCCGCCCGGCGCCCGATCAGCAGGCGGAACCGGTCGTCTAGCTGCTGCAGCAGATCGCGCACGCTGAACGCATCGATGCGCGTCGCGGCGAACTCAATAGCGAGTGCGAGCCCGTCGAGACGGCGGCAGATCTCCGCGACGATGGGCGCATCGGCATCATTGAGCCGGAACGACTCTAGCCTGTCGGTGGCGCGGTCCACGAAGAGCTGGATGGCGGGAAACGTGAGCGCTTCGTCGGCATTCAACCGGGATGAGGGAAGGGGCGCACCGAGCCCGGGCAGCCTGCGCACCCGTTCTCCCTTCACCAGCAGCGGCTCGCGGCTCGTGACGAGGATCCTCACGCCGGCCGCCGTTGCGATGATCCGGTCGACACAGGAGGCGGCGATGTCGATGATGTGCTCGCAGTTGTCGATCACGAGCAGCATCGAACGGTCGCGCAGGTACTCGCAGAGCGGGATCAGCATGCTCTCGGAATGCGCGGTCAGGCCGATCGCCGTCGCGATGGCGTGGGGTGCCAGGGCCGGGTCCTTGAGCATCGCCAGGTCGATCAGCCAGACGCCGTCGCTGAACGATCCGAGCACCTGTTCGGCCACGGCGAGCGCCACTGTGGTCTTGCCGATGCCGCCAGCGCCGACGATGGAGACGAGACGCGATCCTTCGAGTTCGAGCCGGATGGCATCGATCGCCTCCGCCCGGCCGAAGATGCGCGTCGTGGCGGTCGGCAGGTTGTGGCTGCGCCGCTCCGTCGCCGCGGGGGCCGGCATGAAGCCGGGTGCTCCGTTGGCCTGGACGGGGGCGACGAACCGGTAGCCGCGGCCGGTCACCGTCGCGATGTACGTGGCCATGCCCACGCCGTCGCCGATCGCGCGCCGCAGGGCGGCCATGTTGACCTTCAGGTTGCCCTCGTCGACGACGACGTCCGGCCAGGCACGCGCCATCAGCTCGCGCTTGCCGACCAGTTCACCCGGGCGCTCGACCAGCGCCGTGAGGATGTCCAGCGCACGACCCCCGAGGCGGACCGGTGCGTCGCCCTGCAGCAGCAGCTGGCGTTGGGGAATGAGCACGAAAGGTCCGAACGCGAAGGAACGTGCAGCCCGCCCGGTCGGTTCAGTGATCACGGAACTGATGCGGTTCGTGCAGGCCATGCGTGGCTCCTTGGGGCGCGGGGGATTGAACGATAGGCCCTCCATCGCCGCGGCAGAACCCCCATTCGTTTTACCCGCCGTTCACTCGATCGTGTGAACGCGGCGGCTCGCGCGGGTCGAACAGGCGATCGAGTTGTTGCCTCAGCACGTCTTCGGCGCGGTCCAGCACCTGGGCGAGTGCAGCCCGCGCCGGGTCGTCCGAGGCCATCCGATCGGTCGCCGCCTGGAAGCGCAGGATCAGACCCTGGGTGCTTTGCACCAGGGTGTCATGGAGTTCGTGCGCCATGTGATCTCGCTCGGCCATGCGTTGCTCATGAAGGAGGCGCATTCTCGCGGCGACCTGGCGCACGCGGAGCCATGCGACGCACCAGATCAGCGCGCCGGCACCGGCCACGCAAACGACGAAGAACCAACCCGTCTGGACGCAGCTCGGCGGGATAACGAAGTCGAGCGTCACGCGAAAGAGTCAACGCTACGCCGGCAACCCTGCGAGGTGGTGGTGGATCTGTGCGACCGCCGCAGCGCCCTCGCCGATGGCGCCACCCACGCGCTTGACCGAGCCGGAGCGCACGTCGCCGACGGCGAACACCCCCGGCA
>NZ_JBFUGW010000037.1:0-33468 GCF_056402735.1 Rhizobacter sp. P3_C12 | reverse complement strand
GTCGACGTGTGCGTAGTGGCGGTTCGCCGTCTCGTACTCGACGTGTGCCGTGTTGATCGTGATGCCGCGTGCCTTCTCTTCCGGCGCCGCGTCGATCTGGTCGTACGCCTTCGCTTCGCCGCCGAACTTCGCCGACAGCACCGTCGTGATCGCCGCCGTCAGCGTCGTCTTGCCATGGTCCACGTGACCGATCGTCCCAACGTTCACGTGCGGCTTGGTCCGCTCGAATTTGCCTTTTGCCATTTTTCGTGCTCCTAGCGGTCGAGATTGACAGTGCTGAAAACGGTACTTGAAGAACTGGTGCCCATGGCGCGGATCGAACGCGCGACCTCTCCCTTACCAAGGGAGTGCTCTACCACTGAGCCACATGGGCAGGTCTCTTGTGTCCTGTCGACACAGGGCTGACAACCTCTGGCAGTCAAGCCTCTGACGACACCTTGTGGAGCGGGAGACGGGAATCGAACCCGCGTCATTAGCTTGGAAGGCTAGGGTTCTACCATTGAACTACTCCCGCCCGGGAGCCCCACCCGCCCCGGCCAAGCCCCTCATCGAGGCCCGCACCGGAACGGTCTTGCAACAACTGTCTAGCAACTTGCAGAATATGTTTCGCCGTGGTGGAGGAGGCTGGATTCGAACCAGCGTAGGCGTAAGCCAACAGATTTACAGTCTGCCCCCTTTAGCCACTCGGGCACCCCTCCGCGGCGAACTCGGGACTATACATCGAGTTGGGGACACTGGCAAACCGAGGCCGCAAAAAATGGCCTCGCCACCCCCATCGACGCCCGGATAATCGCGCCCGCCCCCGGCATTTCCGCGGGTGATCCGGAGGAGAGAACCCCATGACGAAGACCATCCTGGCCGCCGCGGTGCTCGCGTTGTCGGCCTCCGCCCAGGCACAGACCCCGTACCCGTCCGACACCGGCCCGGGCCCCGGCGTGCGGATTCGCCCGTTCGTGGGCCTCGGCCTGACCTGGGGCGGCGACAAGCTCGACTCGGTCGAGTTCGAGGACGGCCACAGCACGTCGATCCGCGCCGGCGGCCTGGTCGACGTGAAGGCCGGCGTCGACGTGCATTTCGACAGCCCGTTCTCGGCGCAGATCAGCGTCGGCTACCACTTCCAGACGATCCGCGGCGAGACGCGCTTCGGCGACGATGGCCGCAAGACCTTCGAGCGCTACCCCGTCGAGGTGCTGGGCCACTGGGACCTGAACGACCAATGGCGCCTCGGCGGCGGGCTGCGCTGGTCGCAGAACGCGAAGTTCTCGTCCAGCGGCGCCCTCGACGTGGGCAATGTCGAGTTCGACTCGTCGACCGGCGTGGTGGTCGAGGGCGAGTACTTCGTGAGCCCCGCGGTCGCGCTGAAGCTGCGTGCGGTGCACGAGAAGTTCACGCTGAAGGGCTATTCGACCGCGCCGGAATACGACGGCAGCCACGTCGGCTTCTACGTCAGCTACTACTTCAACTGACGCTGGGCCGGCGGAGCCTCACCGGCTCCAGTCGATCGCGCCGCCGTGGGCCTTCAGGTGCTGTTGGGCGGCACCGAAGTGCCCGTTGCCGATGAAGGGCACCGGCGGGCGCCGCGCCGACAGCGGCGACGGGTGGTTGGAGGCCTGCACCAGCGCATCCGGCCCGCCCTGCTCGCGGATCAGCGGCGCGAACTGCTGGGCATGCGCACCCCACAGCAGGTAGACGCAGGGCCGGCGCCGGCCCGCGACCGCGGCGACGATGCGCTCGGTCAGCGGCTCCCAGCCATGGCGCGCATGGCTCGCGGGCGCGGCCTGCTCGACGGTCAGCGTCGTGTTCAGCAGCAGCACGCCCTGCGCGGCCCAGCCGGACAGGTCGCCGGTCGCCGGCGCCTCGCCGAGATCGCGCACCAGCTCCTTGACGATGTTGCGCAGGCTCGGCGGCAAGGCCACGCCGGCCGGCACCGAGAACGCGAGCCCGTGCGCCTGGCCCGGGCCGTGGTACGGGTCCTGCCCGAGGATCAGCACGCGGACCTCCGACAAGGCCGTCAGTTCCAGTGCGCGCAACGGCTCGGGCGGATAGACCACCGCCCCCTCGGCCACGCGCCGGTCGACGAACTCGATCAAGCCCCGCCCCGCGGCCGATTCGCGCCAGGGCCGCAGCACCTCGCGCCAGCCGATCGGCGCGGCATCGAGCACCTGCGCCAGCGGCGCCTTCAGCGAGCCCGCCGCACTCACCGGAACAGCTCGGCCAGCGCCACGCCCGGATCCGGCGCGCGCATGAACGCCTCGCCGACCAGGAAGGCATGCACGTTCGCATCGCGCATGCGCTGCACGTCGGCGCGCGCGAGGATGCCGCTCTCGGTCACCAGCAGCCGGTCGCCGGGCACCTGCTTCAGCAGGCCGAGCGAGGTGTCGAGCGTGACCTCGAAGGTGCGCAGGTTGCGGTTGTTGATGCCGACCAGCGGCGTCCTCAGGCGCAGTGCGCGGTCGAGTTCGGCGCCGTCGTGCACCTCGACCAGCACCGCCATGCCGAGCGCCTGCGCCTGCGCCTCCAGGTCGGCCATCTGCGCATCGTCGAGGGAGGCGGCGATCAGCAGGATGCAGTCCGCCCCCATCGCACGCGCCTCGAACACCTGGTACGCATCGATCATGAAATCCTTGCGCAGCACCGGCAGCGCACAGGCGGCGCGGGCGGCCTTCAGGTAGTCGACCGAGCCCTGGAAGAACGACCGGTCGGTCAGCACGCTGAGGCAGGCGGCGCCGTGCTTCTCGTAGCTCGCGGCGATCTCGGCCGGCACGAAGTGCTCGCGCAGCACGCCCTTGCTGGGGCTGGCCTTCTTGACCTCGGCGATCACCGCGGCCGTGCCGGCGGCCATCTTGTCGCGCAATGCCTTCGTGAAGTCGCGCAGACCGCCGAGCGATTCGGCCTCGCGCCGCACCGAGGCTTGGTCGCGCAGCTTGCGGGCCGCCGCGATCTCTTCGCGCTTGACCGCGTTGATCTTGTCGAGGATGTCGCTCATGCTGCCTTGAACTGGTTGGTGACGGCCACGAACTGGCTCAGCTTCGCCAGCGCCTTGCCCGAGGCCACCGCCTCGCGCGCCATCCGCACGCCCTCGGTCACCGACGACGCGACGTTCGCGCAGTACAGCGCCGCGCCGGCGTTCAGCAGCACGATGTCGCGCACCGGCCCGTCTTCGTTGGCGAACGCGCGCTGGATGCACTGCACCGACTCGGCCTTGTCGGCCACCTTCAGCACGCGGGTGTCGTAGACCGGCATGCCGAAATCGCTCGGGTGCACCATGTACTCGCGCACCTCGCCGTTCTTCAGCTCGCCGACCAGCGTCTCGCCCGACAGCGAGATCTCGTCCATGCCGTTCATGCCGTAGACCACCATCACGTGCTCCGAGCCCAGGCGCTGCAGCACGCGCACCTGGATGCCGACCAGGTCGGCGTGGAACACGCCCATCAGCTGGTTCGGCGCGCTGGCCGGGTTGGTCAGCGGGCCGAGGATGTTGAAGATCGTGCGCACGCCGAGCGCCTTGCGCACCGGGCCGGCATGCTTCATCGACGCATGGTGGTTGGGCGCGAACATGAAGCCGATGCCGCACTCCTGCAGGCACTGCGCGACCTGCGCCGCATTCAGGTCGACGTTGGCGCCGAAGGCCTCGAGCACGTCGGCGCTGCCGGAACTCGACGAGACGCTGCGCCCGCCGTGCTTGGCGATGCGCGCGCCGGCCGCGGCCGCGACGAACATCGCGGCGGTCGAGATGTTGAAGGTGTGCGCCGCGTCGCCGCCTGTGCCGCACAGGTCGACCAGGTGCGTCGTGTCGGCCACCACCACCGGCGTCGCGAACTCGCGCATCACCTGCGCGGCGGCGGCGATCTCGCCGATGGTTTCCTTCTTGACGCGCAAGCCCAGCGACAGCGCGGCGATCATCACCGGCGACATCTCGCCGCTCATGATGCGGCGCATCAGCGTCAGCATCTCGTCGTGGAAGATCTCGCGGTGATCGATGACGCGGGCCAGGGCTTCGGTGTTGCTGATGGTCATGGTTCGTCTCGTCGAGGATTCAGGCGCTCATGTGCTCGCGCACCGCGGCGATCGCGCGGTCGACGCCTGCGGCATCGACGTCGAGGTGCGTGACGAAGCGCAACCGGTACAGGCCGGTCGCCAGCACGCCGCGCGCCTTCAGGTGGTCGATCAGGCCAGCAGCCTTGGGGCCTTGCACGTCGACGAACACGATGTTGGTCTGCGGCGGCTCGACCGCGACACCCGGCACGTCGCGCAGGCCGGCGGCCAGCCGCTGCGCGAGCGCGTGGTCGTCGGCGAGGCGCTCGACATGGTGGTCCAGCGCATGCAGCACCGCGGCCGCCAGCACGCCGGACTGGCGCATGCCGCCGCCGAGCATCTTGCGCCAGCGGTGCGCGCCGTGGATGAAGGCCTTCGAGCCGACCAGCGCCGAGCCGACCGGCGCGCCGAGCCCCTTCGAGAAGCAGACCGACACGCTGTCGAAGTGCGCCGCGATCTCGCGCGCGGCGATGCCCTGCCTCACCGCGGCATTGAAGAGCCGCGCGCCGTCGAGGTGGGTCGCGAGGCCGCGCCGGCGCGCGAGGCCGGTCGCATCGGCCAGGTAGGCCTGCGACAGCACCTTGCCGCCGAGCGTGTTCTCGAGGCACAGCAGGCGCGAGCGGGCGAAGTGCGCGTCGTCGGGCTTGATCGCGGCCTCGATGTCGGCGAGCGCCAGCGCGCCGTCGGGCTGGTGCTCCAGCGGCTGCGGCTGCACGCTGCCCAGCACCGCGGCACCGCCGCCTTCCCAGCGGTAGGTGTGGGCCATCTGGCCGACGATGTATTCGTCGCCGCGGCCGCAGTGGCTCATGATGCCGATCAGGTTGCTCTGCGTGCCGGTCGGCACGAACAGCGCCGCCTCTTTTCCGAGCAGCGCGGCGATGCGCTCCTGCAGCGCGTTGACGGTGGGGTCGTCGGCGAACACGTCGTCGCCGACCTCGGCGCGGGCCATCGCCTCGCGCATCGCCGGTGTCGGCCGGGTGATGGTGTCGCTGCGCAGATCGACGACGCCGTTCATCCGCGCAACTCCAGGAAGTTCTTCAGCATCGCGTGCCCATGCTCGGTGAGGATCGATTCGGGGTGGAACTGCACGCCTTCGAGCGGCGTCTTGGTGCCGGCCAGCGCGGTGTGGCGCACGCCCATGATCTCGTCGTCCTGCGAGGTCGACGTGATCTCCAGCTCGGCGGGCAGCGTGTCGCGCTCGATCACCAGCGAGTGGTAGCGGATCACGGTGAACTGCTGCGGCAGCTCGGCGTAGACGCCGCGCCTGTCGGTGGTGATGACGTCGGTCTTGCCGTGCATCTGCGTCTTCGCGCGGATGATCCTGCCGCCGAGCGCCGCGCCGATCGCCTGGTGCCCGAGGCACACGCCGAGGATCGGCAGCTGGCCGGTGAACTCGCGGATCGCGTCGACGCAGATGCCGGCCTCGGCCGGCGAGCACGGGCCGGGCGACAGCACCAGCCGCGCGGGTTTCAGTTCGCGGATGCCGTCGAGCGTGATCTCGTCGTTGCGGAACACGCGCACGTCCTCGCCGAGCTCGGCGAAGTACTGCACCAGGTTGAAGGTGAAGGAGTCGTAGTTGTCGATCATCAGCAGCATGTCGGCTCTATCCTATTGATTCCATTGGACGTTTTGATTCGTCCCGGTTTCTTGCCCGCTTCGAGACCCGCATTGTCGGCGGCAGGCGTGGCCTGCGTGACGTGCTGGGTGGGGGAGTCTGAGGCGCCCCAGATGGGCGCAATAGGTGGTCAGGCTGATGGCTTGCGCCAACGCCAACCGAAGAGGGCCGCCGATGATGAGGGCTTCGCGGACATGGGCCGCATTATGGCTGGCAATTTCGCCGCGAAAGAATCAGGGCGATACCTGAGCGCCGAGCGGCAGGACTCACCCGCCCATCACCCGCTTCGTCTCGTCAACGAAGCGCTTTGCCCAACGCGAAGCGGCCGTCACCTTCTCTGGACCGATGCTGGCGAGCAACTTGAACGAATGCTCGCCCTTGCCATATGCCGACTTGGTCTTGCATTGGCCCGTCGCTGAACTCAGCGCCTTGAACACCTGCGCCTTGCCGATGCCTTCGATCGGCAACTCTGCAGACGGTAACGAACCGGGCCGGAAGCCCGCGCCGAAGAATGCCTGGAGCGCTTCACGGTCCGCGAGAAACCAGTTCTCCATGCACTCGACCATCAGATGGCACTGGCTTTCCGTCGCGCCGGCAGGCGCTACCCAACCATCGCCGGTTCTCTGAGCCAAGTGCGCCCAGGGTCGCCAATCAGACGGCTCGCCCTCTTGGTTCCGCGGCGCCACGGGACCTTCGCTGTCGACCAGCAGCATCGCCGGTTCGCCACCCAGGACCGCCGTGCAGAAATCCTCGTACGCCTGCTGCCTGCTTCCGGACGCAACCGTGCGCGGCATGTGCCCCGCCAGTCCCGCCTTGCGCAAAAACTCGGCAATGGCCTGTCGGCACTCCGTCCGCAGCGACTTTCCATCGCCACCGCCTTCGACGAAGAGCTTCACCACCGCGTACCTCCGATGTCACCGCGGGTCCACAAGGCTCCAAGCCGGTACTTCTCCAGCCATGGCTTGAGCTTGTCGGCCTCAAGACGCCGCAACCGGGTTCCGTCGGGCCCTTTCTCCGCAATCAGCACCACGTCCGGCGTGTCGGTCATCGAATCGACGAGCACATCGGAATGCGTCGTCACGATCAACTGACAGCGTTGCGAGGCTTCTTTCAAGAGTTCGCCCAATCGAGGCAAGACATCGGGGTGCAGACCCAGCTCCGGCTCTTCGATGCAGATCAAGGGCGGTGGATCTGGATGACAAAGGATGGCCAGGAGGCACAGGTAACGCAAGGTACCGTCCGACAGCCGCGTGGCCGGAATCGTCTTCGCTCCTTCATGCAAGAAGACCTGGACGGTACCGCCTTCGATCTGCACATCGTAGTCATCGATGCCTTCATAGAGCACCTGCAGCGACTTGAGCAGCTTCGCCTTGACAGCAGGATCACGGCGCAGCCGATTCAGCACCAGGCCCAGATTGCTGCAATCTGCCTCCAGCGCATCGGTCGGCAGATCGGCCTTCTGGGGCATGCGGGGCGCGGTGCAACGCCCGAAGCTCCACTCTCGATACAGGCGGATCTTGCCGAGCACTTGCCCCAGGTATGTGATCTCCGGGTACTGATCCGGGTCGCGACGCTGGGCGAGGATGGACTGAGATGGGTCGATGTCCTCGTGCTCCAGGCGGCGCTGCGTGCCCTTCACGTTCAGTACGCCGTGACCATTCTGGAATCGGTAGTGAAAGTAGGGTTGCGTCTTGSCCGGCAAAGCCGTCTCGAATTCGATGCGCTCATCGACAACCTGGAACCGCTGCCCGACTTCGGTGAATGCCAGCGTGTACCGCAGCGCCTGAGGCCCCTTCGGATTGCAGACGACGGCTTCCAGATACGCAACAGGCGACACGTTCTGCCCCTTCCAGAGCCAGTCCCGCACGCCGCCGCCATCTCGAATCAGCGTCGTGAGGTCCTTGGGCGCGCCTTTGAGAAGCTCGACGAACTCCAGCAGGTTGGACTTGCCGGACCCGTTCGGCCCGATCACCACGTTCAACGCTTGCAGCGGGATGGGCTCTGACGCCTCGCCAAAGCTCAGGAATTGCTTGAGTTGAATCGACTTGATCAGCATGAGTCTTCCAGGTGGGACCGCCATCAACGGGCGATTCGAAGCGTCCATCACGCATCCAGAGAACCCGATTTTCCACGCATGCCCCGTTCGATGGTCATACAAAACCGATTTCTTTGGTCGCAGGACGCGCGCAGCTATCATGCCGCCCACGTTGGTGCTCGCCGCGGCCGTCCGGTCGCGGCAGTGAAACGGGAATCAGGAAGACGAGCCCTGCCGGGGCGGATCCAACCTGAGCTGCCCCCGCAACGGTAAGCGGACGCCCTCCCCCGGAGAGCGCTCCCGTGCGAATCGACCCACTGTCGGCCCCGGCCGATGGGAAGGGTGCACGGAAGACGTCCGCCAGCCCGGAGACCGGCCAACCCAGTGGGTGCGCGCCCGCGGCAACGCAGCGCATGCCTGTTCACGAAACCCTGCGGGGAAGCAGGGCGACGGCCGGTCTGTTGCGAGTTGTCCTTCGATGCAAGTCCCCGAGCTGCGCCCCGTGCGCTGCCCTGCCCTGCTGGTGTCCGCGCCCGCTTCGGGCCAGGGCAAGACCAGCGTCACCGCCGCGCTCGCGCGCCTGCACGCCCGCCGCGGTCGCCGCGTGCGGGTCTTCAAGGCCGGGCCCGATTTCCTCGACCCGATGATCCTCGCCCGCGCCAGCGGCGCGCCCGTCCACCAGCTCGACCTGTGGATGGGCGGCGAGGCGCACTGCCGCGCGCTGCTGCACGAGGCCGCACAACACGCCGACCTGATCCTCGTCGAAGGCGTGATGGGGCTGCACGACGGCACGCCGTCCAGCGCCGACCTCGCGCTGCGCTTCGGGCTGCCGGTGCTCACGGTGATCGACGGCAGCGCGATGGCGCAGACCTTCGGCGCGATCGCGCTCGGCCTCGCGAGCTACCGCGACGGCCTCGCGCTGGCCGGCGTGCTCGCCAACCGCGTCGCCGGCGACAGCCACGCCGCGCTGCTGCGCGAGAGCCTGCCTGCCTCGATGCGCTGGTGGGGCGCGTTGCCGCGCGACGAGCAGATCGCGCTGCCCGAACGCCACCTCGGCCTGGTGCAGGCGGCCGAGCTCGACGACCTCGACGCCCGCCTCGACCAGGCCGCCGATGCCCTCGGCCCCGATGCCGGCGAGCTGCCGCCCGCCGTGAGCTTCGCCCCCGGCGACGCGCCGTCCGCCGAGCCGCTGCTGCGCGGCGTGCGCATCGCGGTCGCGCGCGACACCGCGTTCTCGTTCCTCTACACCGCCAACCTCGCGCTGCTGCAGGCGATGGGTGCGAGCCTCGCGTTCTTCTCGCCGCTGCACGACACCGCCCCGCCGCCCTGCGACGCCGTCTGGCTGCCGGGCGGCTACCCCGAGTTGCACCTCGACGCGCTCGCCGCCAACCGCTTCATGCACGAGGCGCTGCGCGAGCTGCATGCCGCCGGCACGCCGATGCTGGCCGAGTGCGGCGGGCTGTTGCTGCTGCTGCAGGCGCTGACCGACGTGCAGGGCCGCCGCGCCGCGATGGCCGGGCTGCTGCCGGGCCATGCCGCGATGCAGACGCGCCTGGCCAGCATCGGGCTGCACGAAGCAGCGCTGCCGGAAGGCACCCTGCGCGGCCACAGCTTCCACTACTCGCGGCTGGAGTCGCCGATGGCCCCGCTGTGCACCACGCAGCCGATGCGCGCCGGCCGGCGCGGCGAGGCGGTGTACCGCAGCGGCCGGCTGACGGCCTCGTACTTCCACGCCTACTTCCCGTCCAACCCGCAGGCCGTCGCGCGCCTGTTCACGCGATGAGCGCAATGAACGCGACACCTGGCCGCGTCTGGTTCGTCGGCGCCGGCCCCGGCGACCCCGAGCTGATCACCGTGAAGGGCCGCGCGTTGATCGAGCGTGCCGGCGCGATCCTGTTCGCCGGCTCGCTGGTGAATGAAGCCGCCACGCGCTGGGCGCCACCCGGCTGCGCGATCGCCGACAGCAAGGACATGACGCTCGAGCAGATGGTCGCGTGGCTGACCGGGCAGGCCGCGCGCTGCGACACCGTCGTGCGGCTGCAGACCGGCGACCCGGCGCTGTACGGCACGCTGATCGAGCTGGTGCAGCCGCTCGACGCGGCCGGCATCCCGATCGCGGTGGTGCCGGGCGTGTCATCGGCGATGGCCTCGGCCGCCGCGGCCGTCGAGAGCTTCACGCTGCCCGAGGTCACGCAGACGGTGATCTTCACGCGCGTCGAAGGCCGCACGCCGATGCCGGCTGGCGAATCGCTGGCCGAACTGGCGGCGCACCGCTGCACGCTGTGCATCTTCCTGTCGATCACGCTGCTGCACCGCATCGAAGCCGGGCTGCGCGAGGCCGGCTGGCCGGACGACGCGCCGATGCTGGTGGTGCACAAGGCGAGCTGGCCCGGCGAGGAGCGCATCGTGCGCGGCACGCTGGCCACCATCAAGCAGCAGTGCCGCGAGGCCGGCATCGTCAGCCAGGCGATGGTCATCGCAAGCCCCGCGCTCGGCGCGCGCGGCTGGGCCGAACTCGCCAAGTCGAAACTGTACGACGCCGCATTCACCCACCGCTTCCGGAAAGCGACCGCCCCATGAAAGACACCATCCTGCTGGTCGGCCACGGCTCGCGCGAGACGAGCGGCAACGACGAGATCGAGCGCTTCGCGGCGCTCTGGCGCGCGCGCCACCCGCACTGGCGCACCGAGCTGTGCTTCATCGAGTTCGCCGAGGTCGAGGTCGAGGACGGGCTGGACCTCGCCGCGGCCGGCTCCGAGCGCGTGATCGTCGTGCCGCTGATCCTGAACGCGGCGGGCCACGTCAACGTCGAGATCCCGTCGCACATCGCTCGCGCCCGGCTGCGCCACCCCGGCGTGCGCTTCGACTACGCACCGCACCTGGGCGTCAGCGAGCCGGTGCTCGCGATCCTGCGCCGCCAGCTGAAGCAGTGCATGCAGCAGCTGGACGTGCCCGACCCGACCGGCACCGGCGTGGTGCTGCTGGGCCGCGGTGCGTCGAACAAGGAGGCCAACGGCGAGATGGCGCGCATGACGCGCTGGCTGTTCGAGGAAGGCGACCACGAGCTGGTCGACCTCGCCTTCACCGGCATCGCCTGGCCGCGGCTGGAGCGCGTCGTGCAGCGCCAGGTGCAGCTCGGCATGCGCCAGGTCATCGTGCTGCCGTACTACCTGTTCACCGGCACGCTGATCCAGCGCATCGGGCGGCAGGTGGTGCATTTGCGCGCGCAGTACCCGCAGGTGCGCTTCGCGCTCGGCACCCATTTCGGCTTCGAGCCGGAGATCGCCGAGCTGCTGGCGCAGCGCGTCGAGGCGCTGCTGCAGGGCACGCTGCATGCGGTGCCGGTCAGCGCGGAGGCGGCGCTGTGGGAGGCGCACCAGCACGACCACGAGCCGCACGGGCACGAGCATGCCCACCCCCATCCCCACGATCACGACCACGCGCATGAGCACGCCCAACACGGTCACTGAGCAGCTCACGCGCGCCGGCCAGGCGATCGAGCACGACAGCTTCGCGGTGATCGACCGCGAGGTCGGCCCGCACGACTACGCGCCGCACCAGTGGCCGATCGTGCGCCGCATGATCCATGCGAACGCCGATTTCGACTTCAACGGCCTCACCGCCTTCCACCCGCGCGCGGTGGCGGCCGGCCTCCACGCGATCCTGTCCGGCCGCTCGCGCGTGGTGGCCGATGTCGAGATGATCTGCGTCGGCCTGTCGGCACCGCGGCTCGCGCACTTCGGCATGACCGCGCACCAGTTCATCGCCGATGCCGACGTGGTCGCGCAGGCCCGGGCCGACGACACGACGCGCGCGGTGCAGGCGATGCGCAAGGCGCACCGGCTCCGGCTGCTCGACGACGCGGTCGTCGGCATCGGCAATGCGCCGACCGCGCTGATCGAGCTGGTGCGGCTGATCCGCGACGAAGGCGCGAAACCGGCGCTGGTCGTCGGCATGCCGGTGGGCTTCGTGTCGGCGGCCGAATCGAAGGAGCTGATGTCGCAGGTCGACGAGGTGCCGTGGATCGTGATCCGCGGCCGCAAGGGCGGCTCGACGCTCGTCGTCGCGGCGATCCATGCGCTGCTCAGCCTCGCGGAGGCCGCACAGACATGATGGAGAAGACCGTCAAGCGCGGCACCCGCACCGGTTTCACGACCGGTGCGTGTTCGGCTGCGGCCGCGCGCGCGGCGGTCCTGGGATTGATCGACGGCGCGGTGCCGCCGTCGGTCGAGGCGCTGCTGCCGAACGGCCAGCGCGTGCGCTTCGACGTGAACGACGGCCAGTGCGACGGCGCCGCCGCGCATGCGATGGTGATCAAGGACGCCGGCGACGACCCCGACTGCACCGACAAGGCGCACCTGACCGCCGACGTGCTGCGCCTGCCCGGCGCGGCCGGCGAGGTGGTGCTGCTCGGCGGCTTCGGCGTCGGCACCGTGACGATGGCCGGGCTCGGCCTCGCGGTCGGCGGGCCGGCGATCAACCCGGTGCCGCGCCGCAACATCGAGGAGAACGTGCGCGAGATTGGCAGCGCGCTGCTCGCGAACGACGGCCTGCAGGTCACGATCTCGGTGCCGCAGGGCCTGGAGATGGCGAAGAAGACGCTGAACGCGCGGCTCGGCATCCTCGGCGGCATCTCGATCCTCGGCACCACCGGCATCGTCAAGCCCTACAGCACCGCGGCCTACCGCGCGAGTGTGGTGCAAGGCGTCGAGGTCGCGGCCACCACCGGCTCCGATACCGTCGTGCTGACCACCGGCGGGCGCACCGAGAAGTTCGCGATCGCCGAGCTGCCCGGCCTGCCGGAGGCCTGCTTCGTGCAGATGGGCGATTTCCTGCGCTATGCGCTCGACGCGGCGGTGAAGGCGAAGCTGCGCCGCATCGTGATCGGCGGCATGGTCGGCAAGCTGACGAAGATCGCGCAGGGCGAGACCATCACGCACGCGAACCGCGCCGAGGTCGACACCGGGCTGCTCGCCGAGCTGGCCGCCAGCATCGGCGCGCCGCCCGACGAATGCGCCGCGATCGCCGCGGCCGAGACCGCGCGCTTCGCCGCCGAGCGCATGCAGGTGCTCGGCCTGATCGACCCCTTCCATCACGCGCTCGCCCGCAAGGTCGTCAGCACCGTGATGGGCCGCTACCCCGGCCGCTTCCGGCTCGACGTGCTGGTGTGCGATTTCGATGGCAACAAGATCGCCGAGGCCTCCTCCGATGACTGAGATTTCCGAAGACCTGCGCCCGCCGCGCTGCCGCATCGTCGGCGTGCTCGACGACGGCGCCGCGAGCCTGGGCGCCGCCGCGCTGCAGGCGCTGGCCGAGGCCGACCTGGTGATCGGTGCGCGCCGCACGCTGGCGCTGCTCGAATCGCGCATCCAGCCCGAGGCCGAACGCCGCACGATCGGCGCGCTCGCGGCCGTTGCCGAGGACGTGCGCGCCGCCCAGGCCACCGGCCGGCGCTGCGTGGTGCTCGCCACCGGCGACCCGCTGTGCCACGGCATCGCCGGCTACCTGGGCATGCAGCTGTGCCTGGACGCGATCGAGGTGCTGCCCAACCTGTCGACGATCCAGCTGGCGTGCGCACGCATCGGGCTGGTCTGGCAGGACCTGCGCATCGCGAGCGTGCACGCGAAGGATGCCGGGGAATGGCCTGGGCCAAGCCCCGGCGCGACGCCCGAGCACGGCCTGTACGCGCTGGCGCAGGCGCTGCGCCGCCATGCCCGGCTCGCGGTGCTGACCAGCCCCGACAACACGCCCGATCGCATCGCCCGGATGATGCTGGCCGAGGGCCTGGGCGACGACTTCCAGCTCGCGGTCGCCGAGCGGCTGCTGCAGCCGGACGAGCGCATCGTCACCGGTCTCACGGTGGCCGAGGCGGCGCAGTCGAGCTTCGCCGACCCGAACGTGCTGCTGCTGTGGCGGCAGTCGCCGCTGCCGGCGCCGGTGCGCTTCGGCCTGCCCGACGCGAGCTACGAGCAGCGCCATCCCGACAAGGGCCTGATCACGAAGCTCGAGGTGCGTGCGGTCTCGCTCGCACGGCTGCAGCTGCGCGAGGACAGCATCGTCTGGGACATCGGTGCCGGCTCCGGCGCGGTCGGCCTGGAGGCGGCGCGGCTGTGCCCCGCGGGCCACGTCTACGCGATCGAGAAGAACGAGGACGATGTCGCGATCGCCGGGCGCAACCGCGCCGCGATGGGCGTCTCCAACCACACGCTGGTGCACGCCAAGGCGCCGCAGGCGATGGACGGCTGGGCCGATCCGGACGCGGTCTTCATCGGCGGCTCGGGCGGCGAACTGGCCGAGCTGATCGCGCTGTGCCTGCGGCGGCTGGGCGCGGGCGGACAGCTGGTGATGAACTTCGTGACGATCGAGAACCTGGGCACGGCCACCGCGACGCTCACCGAGCTCGGCGCCGACTGGGATGTCGTGATGCTGCAGGCCGCGCGCAGCAAGCCGATCCTGCACATGCACCGGCTCGCGGCAGAGAACCCGGTGTGGGTCGTCTGCGCACGAAAGGCCACGTCATGACCTTCGGCCGATTGATCGGCGTCAGCCTCGGCCCGGRCGACCCCGGGCTGATCACGCGCGCCGCGTGGGCCCAGCTGGAACGCCGCGACACGGTCTGGACCTACCCGACGCGCAGCACCAAGACGCCGAGCTACGCGTTCGACATCGTCGTTCGCAGCGAGCTCGCGCCGCCGGCCGGGCACCAGGCGCTGCTGTTCCCGATGACGCACGACGAGGAGAAGCTGCTGCGCAGCTGGCACCGCGCCGCCGACACCGTGCTGCCGCTGCTGCGGGCCGGGCGCGACGTGCTGTTCCTCGTCGAGGGCGATGCCAGCACCTACGCGACCTTCGGGCACCTGGCGCGCACCGTGCGATCGAAGGACGCGCGCATCGCGGTCGACACGATCGCCGGCGTCAACGCGTTCAACGCCGCCGCGGCCACGCTGGGGCGGCCGCTGGGCGAGCAGGACGACACCATCGCCGTCGTGCCTGCGGCCTACGGCGTCAGCGCGCTCGACCGGCTGCTCGGCGATTTCGACACGCTGGTGCTGATGAAGGTGAAGCCGCTGATCGAGGACCTGCTCGACTGGCTGCAGCAGCGCGAGCTGCTCGACGATGCGGCCTTCATCGAGCGCTGCGGCGCACCCGACGAACGCGTGCTGCGCGGCGCCGAGATGCTGTCGCTGCGCGGCCAGAAGGTCAGCTACCTGTCGCTGATGCTGGTGCACAACCACCTGCGCATCCGCGGCGAACGCATCCGCGGATGCCTGAAGAAAAGTAGCCCGGATGCCAATCCGGGAAGCACTGACACACCCTCCCGGATTGACATCCGGGCTACGGAGACGCTGAATGACTGACCCCCGCATCGCGATCGTCGCGATCACCAAGCACGGCGCAGCGCAGGCCGCGCAACTGGCCGCGCAGCTGCCCACTGCCCACATCGTTTGCGCCGAGAAATTCGCTGCCACCTTCGCCGGCCTCGCGAACCCGCTGCGCGCCTACACCGCCGCGCTGCGCGACGAGATCGGCCCGCTGTTCGCGGCCTACGACCAGCTGATCTTCTTCGTCTCGCTCGGCGCCGTCGTCCGCCTGGTCGCGCCGCACCTGAAGTCGAAGGACGAGGACCCCGGCATCACCGTCGTCGACGATGCCGGCCAGTTCGTGATCCCGGTGCTGTCGGGCCACGTCGGCGGCGCGAACGCCTGCGCCGAGCAAGTGGCGGCGCTGCTCGGCGCCACCCCGGTGCTGACGACCGCGTCGGACGTCGGCAAGACCATCCCGGTCGACATCCTCGGCCGCGAGCTCGGCTGGTCGGTCGAGGCGCCGAAGCTCAACATCACCCGCGTCTCGGCCCACGTCGTCAACGGCGAGCCGATCGCCTTCGTGCAGGAGGCCGGCAGCCCGCACTGGTGGACGCGGCCGACGCCGCTGCCGGCCAGCATCCACCGCTTCGAGCGTTTCGAGGACGTGGACCTGGCGCGCTTCAAGGCGGTGCTGTGGGTCACGCACCGCGCGATCGACGTTGCGCTGTGGCAGCAGTTGAACGAGCGGCTGGTCGTCTACCGCCCGCCGGTCGCAGAGGCTGCCGCATGAGGGTCGCGCTCGGGCTCGGCTGCGACCGCGGCACGCCGGTCGAGACGCTGTCGCGCGCAGTCGGCGAAGCGCTCGAACTGGCCGGCGTCGGGCTCTCCGATGTGGCCGCGGTGGCCAGCATCACGCTGAAGTCGAACGAACTCGGGCTGCTGGAACTGGCCGGGCAGCGCGGCTGGTCGCTGCACTTCTACGACGCCGCCGAGCTGGCCGAGGTGAAGGTGCCGAACCCGTCGGAGACGGTGCGGCGCTACACCGGCACGCCGTCGGTCAGCGAGGCGGCCGCGTTGCTCGCGGCGGGCGCCGCTCCGGCCAGCTCGCTGCTGGTCGAGAAACACATCCTGCGCGGCGACGACGGTCGTCACGCGACGGTCTCCGTGGCTCGATGCCGTTGAGCCCGTCCATTTCGCTGTCATCACTTCAACCGAAGGAAACCCCATGAACCCGCAAACCCTGCAACCCTCGATCGCCCTGCCCGCCACCGCCTCGCGCGGCGTGCTGCGCCAGCTCGCCGCCGGCGCGCTGCTCGGTGTCGTGATGCTGTACGGCGTCGCGTTCGCCGAGAGCCCGCTCGCGCACAACGCGGCGCACGACGTGCGCCACGCCACCGGCCGCCCGTGCCACTGAGCGGGAGCCGATGATGCTGTTCACACGCCTGGTGTGGTGCGCGCTGCTCGTCGCCTTGGCGGTGGGCAGCCTGCAGTGGGTCGTGCAACGCTGGCAGGCGGTGCCGATCATCCTCGCAGCCGAGGAGTTCGAGGTGCAGAAGGCGCCCGTGCCGGCCGCCCACGCGCATTCCGCCGAGGAGGCCGCGCACGCGCACCACCACGACGTGGACTGGACACCCGCCGACGGCCTCGAGCGCAGCGTCTGGACCTGGGTCGCCAACCTGCTGAACGCGTTCGCGCTCGCGCTGCTGGTGTTCGCGGCGATGGGGGCCTGGGCCTGGAAGCGCGGGCCGTCGACCGGCGCCTGGCGGCTTGCCGCCGCCGTCGCCGCGACCGGCTGGCTGAGCCTGCACCTGTGGCCCTCGCTCGGCCTGCCCGCCGAGGTGCCGGGCATGGAGGCCGCCGACCTGCGCCTGCGGCAGCTGTGGTGGCTGCTGGCAGCCGGCAGCGCGCAGTCGGCCTGCGCGCTGGTCGCGTTCGGCCGCAAGCCCTGGCGCTGGGCCGCTGCCGCGGCGTGGCTCGCGCTGCCGTTCGTGATCGGCGCGCCGCAGCTGATCGGTGACCCGCTCGGCGCGTTCAGCGGCGAGGCCCACCAGCGCCTGCAGGTGCTCGGCCGCGATTTCGTGCTCGCGACGCATGTGTCGGCCTCGCTGTTCTGGCTCTCGATGGGCGTGGCGGCAGCGCCGGTGTTCCAGCGCTGGCTCGCGCCCTTGCTCGATCGAACGCCCAGCAACGCAGCGTTGCCGACCGGGAGCCTGGCATGAGCGGCAAGATCACGCTGGTCGGGATCGGCCCCGGCGCCGTCGAGCACATGACGCAGCGCGCCCGCGAGGCGATTGCCGAGGCCGATGTGGTCGTCGGCTACGTCACCTACATCAAGCTGGTCGCCGACCTGCTCGAGGGCAAGGAGGTGGTGCGCAAGGGCATGACCGAGGAGCTGGACCGCGCCGTCAGCGCGCTCGACGCGGCGCGCGCCGGCAAGAAGGTCGCGCTGATCTCGTCGGGCGATGCCGGCGTCTACGGCATGGCCGGGCCGACCTACGAGGTGCTGTTCCAGGCCGGCTGGACGCCGGCCGACGAAGTGCAGGTCGAGGTGGTGCCGGGCGCATCGGCGATCAACGCCTGCGCGGCCCGCGTCGGCGCCCCGCTGACGCACGACTTCTGCTCGATCTCGCTGAGCGACCTGCTGACGCCGTGGCCGGTGATCGCGCGCCGGCTCGATGCGGCTGCGCAGGCCGACTTCGTCGTCGCGCTCTACAACCCGAAGAGCGGCCGTCGCACGCGGCAGATCGTCGAGGCGCAGCGCTTGTTCCTGCGGCATCGCCGGGCCGACACGCCGGTGGCCGTCGTCAAGAGCGCCTACCGGCGCCGCGAGCGCATCGAGTTCACGACGCTAGCCACGATGGCCGACAGCGAGATCGGCATGCTCAGCACGGTGCTGATCGGCAACAGCCACACCTTCGTGCGCGACGGGCTGATGGTCACGCCGCGCGGCTACGCGAACAAGTACGACATCGAGCAGGGCGGCGAGACGCGCGACGGCGAACGCGCCGGCCGCTCGCTGAGCACCGGCCTGCTCGGCTGGCTCGAGACGCTGCAGGCGCAGCTCGCCGAGGGCCACACCCTCGCCGACCTGGCCCGGCTGCACGGGCTGCCGGCCGACTACCTGGCGGCCACGCTGGCCGAGCCGGTCGAAGTCACCACCAGCGGCACGAACAACGACGAGGGGGAGGGCTGAGACCCGCGCGGGGGCGAGCCGATGGCCCCCGCGCGGCAGACACGCCCCGATGCCCGCGGCGTCCACAACGAATTGCATCTGCGGGATTGCGGATGCAACGCAGCGACGAGCTTTCAACGATGCAACAGCGCAAGCTGCCCCCCGCCCTGGCCGCCACGGCCCTGGCGATGAACTTCTTCACCCCTGCCCCGGCTGCGGCCGAAGACAGCCCGGCCGCCCTGGCCCCGGTGACCATCATCGGCCGCGGCCAGGACCTGATCGGCGTTGCCGATTCCGCCACCGAGGGCAAGGTCAGCGCCCAGCAGCTCGCGAACCGGCCGCTGCTGCGCCCGGCCGAGGTGCTGGAGGCGGTGCCCGGCATGACCGTCACGCAGCACAGCGGCGACGGCAAGGCCAACCAGTACTTCCTGCGCGGCTTCAACCTCGACCATGGCAGCGACTTCGCGAGCTACGTGAACGGCATGCCGGTCAACATGGCGAGCCATGCGCACGGCCAGGGCTACATGGACCTCAACTTCCTGATCCCCGAGCTGATCGGCGCGATGCGCTACCGCAAGGGCGTCTACGCCGCGGAAGACGGCGACTTCGCGACCACCGGCTCGGCGCGCATCGAATACCAGCGCACGCTGCCGGCACCGATGGTCGACCTGAGCGTCGGCCCGCACGACTTCCGCCGCGTGCTCGTCGCCGGCAGCCGGCAGCGCGGCGAGGACAAGGACAGCGGCCCGACGCTGCTGGCCGCCTTCGAGGCCGCGACCAACGACGGCCCGTGGCAGCAGCCCGAGCGGCTGCGCAAATACAACGGCGTGCTGCGCCTGTCCGAGGGCACGGCGCGCGATGGCTATGCGCTGACCGCGATGGCGTACCACGCCGAGTGGACGGCCACCGAGCACGTGCCCGAGCGCGCGATCACCTCCGGCGAGATCGACCGCTTCGGCGAACTGATGTCGGGCGACGGCGGGCGCACGCACCGCCACAGCCTGTCCGGCGACTGGGCCGGCAGCGACGGCAGCACGCGCACGCAGATCAGCGCCTACGTGATCGACTACGGCCTGAACCTGTTCTCGAACCCTTCCGGCTACATCAACGGGCCGCAGGGCGACCAGCATGAGCAGGCTGACGAGCGCACCGTGTGGGGCGGCCAGGTGGCGCGCCACTGGGCGATCGCACCGGCCGGCCACGAGACCGAGCTGACGCTGGGCGCGCAGCTGCGCCACGACCGCATCGGCACGCTGGGGCTCTACGACACGGTGAACCGCGAACGGACCGACACCGTGCGCGAGGACCGCGTGCGCGAGACGCTGCTGGGCCTCTACACCGAAGCCCGCACGCAATGGCAGCCGTGGTTGCGCAGCGACCTGGGGCTGCGCGTCGACACCGTGCGCGCGAACGTGATGCCGACCGGCGGCGCGGACAACGTCCTGAACGGTGGCAGCGCCCGCGCCCATCAGTACAGCCCGAAGCTGGGGCTGGCCTTCGGCCCGTTCGGCGAGACCCTGCGCACCGAGCTGTATGCCAATTGGGGGCGAGGCTTCCACAGCAACGACGTGCGCGGCGTGACCGCGGCCGTCGACCCGGTGCCGGCGCTGGTGCGCGCCACCGGCAGCGAGGTCGGCCTGCGCGCGGTGCCGCTGCCGGGCTGGAACACCAGCCTGTCGCTGTGGCAGGTGAAGCTCGCCTCCGAGCTGGTGTTCATCGGCGATGCCGGCGTGACCGAGCCCAAGGGGGCATCGAAGCGGGCGGGCGTCGAGTGGTCGAACGACTGGCAGATCAACCGCTGGCTGCTGCTGGATGCCGATGTGGCCTGGTCGCGCGCACGTTTCGAGCAGGAGGCGGAGCCGGGCAGCGGCACCCACGTGCCGAACGCGATCCCGCGCTCGGCCTCGTTCGCGCTGGCCGCCGACGACCACGGCGCGTGGTTCGGTGGATTGCGCTGGCGCTACATCGGCAGCTATGCGCTGGAGGAGACCGGCATGCAGCGTTCGTCATCGCTGTGGACCGCGAACCTGAAAGCCGGCTGGCGCGCCAACGCCTCGCTGCAGTTCACGCTCGACGTGCTGAACCTGTTCGACCGCGAAGCCAACGACATCGAGTACTGGGGTGCGGCGTGCTCCAAGGCCGACGGCCCGGCGTGCAACGGCGGCGCCGGCATCGACGGGCGGCTCGTGCACCCGATGGAGCCGCGCACGCTGCGCGTCTCGATGCGCGCCACCTTCTGACCGTAGCCCGGATGCCAATCCGGGATGTATTTCTCCGCCACGAACCCGGATTGGCATCCGGGCTACAGGAACCCGCCATGACCGACGAAGTGACCAGGCCCAAGATCGGCGACTACCGCCGCCACCTGCTGATCTGCACCGGCCCGCGCTGCACGCAGCAGGGCGAATCTCAGGCCCTGTTCGACAGCCTGGGCGACAAGTTCAAGGCCGCCGGCCTGCACGAGGGCGAACTGCGCGTGAAGCGCAGCCGCGTCAGCTGCTTCGCCGCCTGCAAGGGCGGCCCGGTGATGTGCGTGCAGCCCGACGGCACCTGGTACTACAACGTGACGCCGGCCAACATGGACCGCATCATCGAGCAGCACCTGGTGGGCGGGCTGCCCGTCGAGGACCTGGTGTTCCACCAGGGCCCGACCGGCTGATCGACCAACCGGTCAGAAGCCTTCCTCGACCAGCTCGGCCGCGCGGATCAGCGCGCGCGCCTTGGCCTCGGTTTCCTTCCATTCGAGCTCGGGCACCGAGTCGGCCACCACGCCGGCCGCGGCCTGCACGTACAGCGTGTTGTCCTTGACGATGCCGGTGCGGATCGCGATCGCCACGTCCATGTCGCCGGCAAAGCTCAGGTAGCCGCAGGCGCCGCCGTAGATGCCGCGCTTGACCGGCTCGAGCTCGTCGATGATCTCCATCGCGCGCACCTTGGGCGCGCCGGTCAGCGTGCCGGCCGGGAAGGTCGCGCGCAGCACGTCGAGGCTGGTCATGCCGTCCTTCAGCAGGCCCTCGACATTGCTGACGATGTGCATCACGTGCGAGTAGCGCTCGACCGTGAAGGCCTCGGTCACCTTCACGGTGCCGGTCTTCGCGATGCGGCCGATGTCGTTGCGCGCCAGGTCGATCAGCATCACGTGCTCGGCGCGCTCCTTCGGATCGGTGCTCAGCTCGGCCTCGAGCGCCTTGTCCTGCGCCGGCGTCGCGCCGCGCGGGCGGGTGCCGGCGAGCGGGCGGATCGTGACCTTCTCGCCCTCGGGCGTGGTCTCCTGGCGCACCAGGATCTCGGGCGAGGCGCCGACGATCTGGAAATCGCCCATGTCGTAGAAATACATGTACGGCGACGGGTTCAGCGAGCGCAGCGCGCGGTACAGGCTGAGCGGCGATTCGGTGTAGCGCTTCTTCAGCCGCTGRCCGACCTGCACCTGCATCATGTCGCCGGCCGCGATGTACTCCTTGGCCTTCAGCACCGCGGCGAGGTAGTCCTCCTTTGCGAACTCGCGCTCCACCGCGTGCGAGGTGCCGCGGCGCACCGGCGGCGCGGTGACGCTGTACTTCAGCTTGTCGCCGAGCTCGGCCAGCCGCCGCTTCGCCTTGAAGAAGGCCTCCGGCTGGCCCGGGTCGGCATAGACGATCAGGTAGAGCCGGCCCGACAGGTTGTCGATGACGGCCAGCTCCTCGCATTGCAGCAGCAGGATGTCGGGCGTGTCGAGGCCGCCGGGCAGCTCGGTCTTCGCGAGCTTGTGCTCGATGAAGCGCACCGCGTCGTAGCCGAAGTAGCCGGCCAGCCCGCCGCAGAAGCGCGGCAGCCCGGGCCGCAGCGCGACCTTGAAGCGCTTCTGGTAGCTGGCGATGAAGTCGAGCGGATTGCCTTCGTGCGTCTCGACGACCTGGCCGTCGGTGACGACCTCGGTGCGGAAGCCGGTGGCGCGCAGCTGCGTGCGCGCCGGCAGGCCGATGAACGAATAGCGGCCGAAGCGTTCGCCGCCGACCACCGATTCGAGCAGGAAGCTGTGCTTGCCGCTGCCGGTGCCGTAGGCGAGCTTCAGGTAGAGCGAGAGCGGCGTCTCGAGATCGGCGAACGCTTCGGCGATCAGCGGGATGCGGTTGAAGCCTTGCGAGGCGAGGCTCTTGAATTCAAGTTCGGTGATCACGTTCGAGGGCCCTCCACGGCCCGGCGCGGCGCCCGGAGGGCCGGCCTGGTGACTGCATTCTTCGGGTGGCACGCGGCGCACGGTGTGCGGTGAGCGCGGCGGCCGATGGAGCCGGAGGGCGGGGACTGCAAGAGCCCCGGGCCCGCGGCAAGCAAACGTGGATCAGGCCCGCCAGGGCCAGGCTCCCCGGTCGTTCGACCCCTTGGTTTGCTTGCGTGCAATGAACATCGAAAAAGTGTAGCAGGCTTGGCATTCCATCCCGGGAGGCGATGGGTCGTCCGTGAAATCATGAATGGACCCACTCTTGTCACTGTCAGACACTCCTGCGTTGCCCTGGGCGACCCATACTGGGGTCGTCGGGCCTCATGACAACGAGATGGAGACTGCCGTGATTCGTCAAACTTTCCTGCTGGCCGTGACGGCCGCTGCCCTCGCGGCACCGCTTGCAACGCAAGCCCAGACACAGGCCCAACCCCAGGCCATCGAACTGGCAGGCGTGCGCTACGAGCCCACCGTGCAGGTGGGCAACACCCGGCTGGTGCTCAACGGCGCCGGCATCCGCTACAAGGCGATCTTCAAGGTCTACACCGCCGGCCTGTACCTGACGGCGAAGGCCAACACGCCCGAGGCGGTGCTCGCGACGCCGGGCCCGCGCCGCATGCACATCACGATGATGCGCGACATCGACGCGAACGAGCTCGGCAAGCTGTTCACGCGCGGCATGGAGCAGAACACCACGCGCGACGACTTCATGAAGTCGATCGCCGGCACGCTGAAGCTGAGCGAGGTGTTCTCGGCGAAGAAGAAGCTGGTCGCCGGCGACTCGTTCTTCGTCGACTGGATCCCGGGCCAGGGCACGGTGATCGTCGTCAACGGCAAGCCGGCCAACGAGCCGATCAAGGAACCCGAGTTCTATTCGTCGTTGCTGAAGATCTGGCTCGGCCACTCGCCGGCCGATTCGTCGCTGAAGGACGCGCTGCTGGGCAAGCAGGCCACGGGCAACGGCGCGGGCGCCGGCAACAACTGAGCCCTACGCGCTGATCACCAGGTGGTCGAGCCGGTCGATGAACCCGTCGGCATCGACCTCGCGCACCGGCTGGCCGTGGTTGTAGCCGTAGCTCACGAGGATCACCGGGCAACCGGCGGCGCGCGCCGCCTGTGCGTCGTTGGCCGAATCGCCGAGCATCAGCACGCGTGACGGCGCCACGCCGAGCGCCTTGCAGGTTTCGAGCAGCGGCAGCGGGTGTGGCTTCTTCTGCGCGAACGCATCGCCACCGAAGACATGCCTGAAGAAGCCTGACAGCTGCTTCCTGTCGAGCAGCGCCTGCGCGAAGGCCGTGGGCTTGTTCGTCAGGCACGCGAGCGGGATGCCGGCCACGCGCAGGCGCTGCAGGCCCTCCTGCACGCCGGGGTACAGCCGGGCATGGTCGCCGTTGATGCGCGTGTAGTGCCGCTGGTAGCTGGCCCAGGCTTCGCCGTAGCGATCGTCGACGCCGCCCACCTCGGCCAGCGTGCGGCGGATCAGGTGCTCGGAGCCCTTGCCGACCGTGTGCTCGACGAAGCCGCGGCCCACCGGCGGCAGCGCCAGCTCGGCGAGCATCGCGTTCAGCGCGACCACGAAGTCATCGAGCGTGTCGACCATCGTGCCGTCGAGGTCGATGACGGCGGCATGCCAGGGGCTCTGGTTCGATCGAATAGAGTTCACAGCTGCGAAATGGAGTTCAAAAAGGGAAGCGCGTGCCAGCCGATTCTCTCAGCAATAGAGTTTCAAACTAACTGACCGCTCTGGAACGCCGCCACCTTGCCGAAGGCACCGCAGTTGGGGGCATGTTGAGACGGATTGGAATCTGGCGAAGAGCGTAATCTGTGGGAAGAACGATTGGTTTCGCACCCAAGAAGAATAACCTGACCGCTGGAAATTCACCCAAGTTCGTCTTTGGAATATTTACCACCAATCTTGAGCCTCACTCAGCTCGTTTAAAAATGACCAACCCCTGCAAACCGATTCCAGGCGGGTGAGGAAGGGCGATGATGAGAACTGACTACTTTGGAATCAACCCAACCGTAAGCGGTTGCGCAATGGGCTCGTCTGGATAAAGAGTGACTTCCCAGTCCAAGTAGCCAGGAGCTGTAACTTGGATCAGCGATCTCTTCCTCATTGAACAACAAACGTAGGGAGGCGACCAAAGGGTGTGCCCACTGAGAGCAAAGACACCATTTTCATCAGTCGTGGCGTGACTAATTTTATTGCCAGGAAATGAAATGTATTTGACGGTCGCCTGTTTAATCGGCATCAGCGAGTCTCGGTTGACAACACGTCCTTCCAAGCTCGGAGAGATTTCATGGGGGACACAGCCCGAAACCAGCAAAATCAGTGCAATTGCAATAAATCTAGAAACAGCCTGCACAGGTTGCGCCCTTGTGGAATGTTGGGTTTTTCAATTCGATCGCCAAATCGGCAATCTGGCGTCGATTGTAAGTCTTGCAGGTCTGCTCTGCGACTTCTTGTGCATTCCATTTAATCTCGAAATTTTCTGAGACACCTTCGCCCACGCGAACAACAGCGCCCACAGCGCCCACCGCGCGGCCGGCTGCGCCACCGGCTGAGCGGCGGGTTGGCTCTGCAGCCGACCATACCAGTTGACCTTGTGCGTCAACATCATGGCTGTACAACGCGGCGGTGCCCACGCCGAAGGGCAAGCCGTGTTTCCGACTGTGCAGCAGGTGGCTCGCGCAGTAGCTGAGCAGCAACACACAGGCGCTGGCGGCAATGGCGTAGGCTTAGGTACTTCTTCACTGTGTGGCTTCCACCGAGCGCGAATCGTCCATAATCCCCAATCCTACATCCGGAGAATTCATGAAATTTTTTACTTTGACTTCATTGGCTACAGGCTTGTTTTTTTCGGCGCAACTTGCCCATGCGGATGACACGGACAGCTGCAGCAAGTTCAAGACCAGCTACGACAGAACATATTGCGTCGCCAAGTTGTTTCTAGAGTCCGACAAAGAACTGAACGCCGTGTATACAGAGCTGCGCAAACCGCTCAAAGACAGCGTCAAACAACAACTGACCGAAACACAACGCGATTGGATTAAATACCGGGATGCGTCTTGCGAGCGCTCCGGCTCCATCGACGTCAGCTGCAACTACAAACTCAACCGTGAGCGCGCCGAGTACCTTCGTGACCGTGCCCGCGAGTGCAAAACCGGCACTTGCAACGACGTCGCCATCGCCAAAAAATCTTGGGAATAGGCAGTTTTAACGGGTAGATGGAAAACCATGTTGCCGCGTCATTTGAAAATGCGCAGCGTACAGGCACTTTGCTGTCTGTGCGCTTTTTTTGCATGCGCGGCAGATTCCCATGCAACTGACGCACCACGCATCGCAGGCCACCCATTCATCGTCGTGCTGGACCCCGGCCACACCCCCAAGCAACCCGGTGCTTTGGGCGCCAAGGGTGTCTATGAAGTCACCTACAACGATACACTGAGCGCAAAACTGGCCAAGGCCTTGGAAGCCACGGGCGTGCAGGTTGCGCTCACGCGCACACCTGCAGAGGAAATCAGCCTGGATGGACGCGCGGATCTGGCAAACGCCCGACAGGTGGACTTATTTCTAGCGTTGCACCACGACTCGGCGCAACTGAAATACCTGGCCAGAACCGAGGTCAACGGAAAACCCGCCTACCAAACCGTTCAGCCGATTGCCGGCTACTCGATCTTTGTGTCCCAACGCAATCCCAAATTTGCGCAGAGTCAGCAGTTTGCCAAGCTACTGGGGCAAGCACTGCTGGGACTAGGTCGCCATCCCACGCTGCACCACGCCGAGTCCATTGCAGGCGAAAACCGCGAACTGCTTGATGCCAAGTTGGGCATATATAAATTTGACGACCTGCTGGTCTTGCGAAAAACCATGGTCCCCGCAGTATTGCTGGAGGTGGGTGTGATCGTGGACGCGGAGGACGAAAAGTATGTGGCCGACAACACCAGACAAGACGCAGTCGTTCAGGCGATCGTGGACGCCATCGAAAGATTTCGGCACTGATTTTCCACCCAGTGCAATGGTGGCATTGATGCACGCCCATCCCTGCACGTTTGCCATGTCGACTGCGCCAGCGTCATGCCCTCGACGCTCAACACACTGTCCTCCGCCCCGACAGGTGTTGAAGGAAAATTGATCGGGGTCAGAAGCCACAAATGCGAAACGCGCGTCTCATCGTAGTCTTGTCACTGCTATTGAACACATTGCTCATTGTGGGCGCATTGGTATGCTCTCACGGAATGAAGTTTCGTTATCTTTCCGGCATGGAACGCTTGGTGGGAGTACCCATATTCGCCTTGATCAGTTGGCCATGGGTTGTCGCTTTTTTCCTGGCTAGCAAACCACGCACATGGCTTGGCGCAAAGGTCTTCGCATGTGCCTCAGTCGCAGGTGCGGCACTGGTTTTCATGCCGATTGCAACCGCTTCGGAAGATGGGGTTGATGACTTTGTGCGTGGCTACTTGCTGGGAGTCTGGATAGTTGGTTCCTTGCTGCTCATGATTCGAAGCCGTGAGCGTGCACAAGACGGCATCTGAGATGACATCGATAAGGGGATTGGAAATTACAAACGTACCGTCCGTATAGTTCAAAGCCTGGGATCTGGAAATGGCAACTGATCTTGCGAGCTGCTCGGTTGAGCTACCCATTTACTGCCCCGACGGTAAAAATATGCCTGGGTTTCAGAACTCCCAGCCCCAATTTTCAATGACACCGTGCAAGCGATTTGACCGGGGTGCTTGGCATCAATAGCCGGGATGCAGGTTCCGAGCTTGAGTTCGGCGGCTTTGTACTCTTGCATCTCCATCATTTCAAGGAATGCTTGCGTCGCCTCTTTTGTGTTCGGTAATGCGAGTGCCGATGCGGTGGCGGGTGCTGTGGGCGGGATGACGTCCGCGGGTGGCGATGATGTATCGCTGCAGGCGGAGCAAAGAAGCAATGTTGACAAGATGACTGTGTAACGCATGACGAATTCTCTGCTGTTGTGCCTGCAGGAATGTATGCGCAACGTCTGCGGTACATCGCGCCTGCGGGTACGGTGACAATGCTTGCACATGAAGAAATCGATCCCCCACCGCAAAACCTCGCCCGGCACTGGCGCACCGATGTTGACAGTGATCGCCATCGCCTGGAACGCGCTGGTCTGGGGGCTGGTGGTACCCGAGTCTGGCATTGCGGAATGGTTCAAAGGCGTGGCGGCACTCACGGGTGCAGGGCTTGCCGTAGGCACCTTGTTGCTCTGGCTCAGTCGCCTGCGCGGCACTGGCGTCACGCTGCAACTCTCGCAGGACCCGGTGCCCCACGGCGTGTCCACGACGGCAACCTTCAACCTGACCCGACCTCTGAAGGCGCAGGTCTGGACACTGCTGGTGAGCATTGATTCGCCGGACGAAGACATGAGCGGCTTTGGGTGCGTCTGGGAGCGCAAATTTATGGCCAGCCCGGTCCCCACGCTGGTGGACGGCGAGCTCATGGTGCAGGCCGTCACGGCCCAATTCACCCTTCCCACCGATCTGCCGGGTTCAGAAGACGACTTTTGGTACGTCTCCCTGGTGCTCCAGGGGGAGGACGAGGCATGGCCTTTTCACATTGAGACCCAAGCCGAAACGTCCCGCGCAACCAGCCTGGACAGCAGAGACGACGCCTCGGATGCGCTGCCACCCGATACAGACGCCCCGTCACCTTCGGGCCTGCCGGAGCCGGGCTACGCGTCTGGGCTTGCATCGCCAGCACGCGTCCAACGTGGCCTTCGCTGGGTCCGGCGCGGCGCGTTCGCACTGTCGCTCGGTGTGGTGGGCTGGGTCGCGTGGAGTTGGCTCATGCCCATGTGGTCCTCCGATGCGCAGCCCGAGAACTGGCCGGTCATGACCATGTCAGAGGACAGCGTGCCGGTCGATGACGCGTCAGTGGCGGGGGTGGAACGCGCGCGGGGCGCGGACGAAACCGATGCCTCCTGGCGCCTGAGCACGCGCGTGCACACACCGGAGTTTGGTGTGCTGCTCAGCAACTGGTTACTCGACGATGGGCACTTGCGCGCCCACCTGCAAGGCCAGGCGCAAGTGCACCGCGGGGAGTTGCGCATGCGCATTCAGCAGCTGGCGCTCGCGCCAGCTGGCGCCTGCAAGCCGGCTGACAACTGCCGGGTGGAAAGCATTCGTCTGGTGCTGAGCCAAGCCGCCAGCGACGGCACCACCACCACCTTGGCGCAAAGCAAGCCCCTGCCCTGGGCGGTCAATCTGGCAAAAGACCCCGTGGCCCTGCGCAGCGATGGCATCTTTCAACTCACGCTGCCGCAGAACCTGGCAGGCGACCAGGATGTGCGCTTACGGTTGGTGGTGCAGACGGCGAACGCCGATGGGCACTCCACCCTGCTGCTCTCGGATGACACGACGTATGCGTCGAACGGCAACTACATGGGTTTGCAACTGGCGCTGCGCGCTGCCAACGCCCAAGCTGGGAATCTGATGGACCCGTGCGACCGGGTGGGCTCCTTGGGTGAGGCAGTGCGCGCCCATTGCGAAGGACAGGTCCAATTCAGGCTCGACTCCAACGCTTTCGCAAGCCGAAAAGAACTCGACGCAGCCTTGATCGACGCCATCAAGCACTACAACGGCGCCGCCGTGGGCCCTCTGCTCAAGGCAGGCGCGAGCCCCAATGCGGTCGACCCCAGCCAAAGGAGCATGAACGCGCTGCTCCTCGCCACCTTCGGCGATCAACAAGAGGTGCGGGCTGCGCTGATCAAGGCGGGCGCCAAGATCTAGCCATGTAATCTCCATAGCCGGCACCGGTGACCCGGTGATCATCAACCCTGTTGGCGAAGTCGTTGCCCCCTACCATGACAGTGATGAGCGTCAAGTCCTGCCTGCTTCTCTTGAGGAGCTACTTCAATGTATTGGCAGGGTGGTTGCTGGCCGCAGGTATTGCCCACGGTCAAACGCCGGGCTTGGCATATACCAGTGCTGAGGCCCAGTCGTATGGCAGTGCGCCCGTATCGGAGTTGGTGTATGCCCGCTTTGGCAAAAGCCCGGATCCGCTGATCCGCGCGCAAGTGGCGCAGGGCATGCTGAACAAGGCCGCGGCGTTATCGCAAAGCGGCAAGTTTGCAGAGTCCGCCGCCACCTACGACATGGTGTACGAACGGTTTGGCCAAGACCCTGCCCCCAATGTACTGGTGCAAGTGCTCAAAGCGCTGATCAACAAAGGCTACGACCTGGGCCAGCAGCAGCAACTGGAAGCGGAGCGCGCGGTATATGCGCGGATTGACCGCGAATACGGCCAACGCCAGGAGCTGGTGCTCAAAGAAAAGCTGGCAGATGCGTTCTTCAACACTGGCATCAATTGGCAAGCGGCCGGGGACGCTCAGGCCGCTATCACGGCCTACAAGCGCATTGACACCCGCTTTGGCACGGAGACTGAACCCACCCTGCAAGCCAGCGTAGCGGTGGCCTTGGTCAATGCCGCTGTACAGCTGTCGCATACCGATGTGCGAGCCGCTATTGCCCTGTGCGACCAAATAAAAGCGCGTTATGGGCGGGCGCCGTCGCCACGGGTACGTCAACGGGTCGCACAGGCGCAGGTGAACAAGGCCATCGGCCTGCAAACATTGGGCGAAACGGCGCAGGCCTTGTACACCTACGATGGGGTCGTTCAGCGGTACGCGGCTGACAAGGCCGCGCCCGTATTGGTACAACTGGGGCGGGCCTGGTATGGCAAGGCCATCAGCTTGGCAGCACTGGGAAAAACTGCGAAGGCCATGGCGCTGTACGACACGGTCTACACCCGCTATGGAACCAGCACGCACGCACCGCTGCGTTTGGTAGCAATGCAATCGCTGTTCAACAAAGGCGCGGCACTCGCCGTCCAAGGACAACTGGAAGAAGCTGTTGCCAGCTACGCGCTACTCAGCAATGCGCTAGACGGTCGGGGTGATGGTGAGGTGCAGGAAGTCGTGCTGAAAGGCACGGTGAACATGGGAGCCACACTGCACAAATTGCAACGCTACAGGCAAGCCATTGAGGCGTATGACCGGGCGGTACGGATCTACCACGTTGACCTGTCAAACGAAATGCGCGAACAGGTTGCATTTGCTTTTTTTAACCGCGCTGTCAGCCTGAAAGCCCTTTCCGACACGCGCAGCGTACAGGTGAACTACGACCGGGTTGCAGAAACTTTCAGTGAAGACCCGAACCCGATACTGCGCGAGTATGTGGCCGCCAGGCTCTATAACGTAGCGCAACAGCTGACCATTGAAGAAGAGTATGCCGACGCTGAGATCCTGTATCAATTGACGTATGCCAACTTTTCCAAGGACACAGCGCCCGGTGTGCGCAAAGTGCTGGCCCGAAGCCTGAGCAATATGGCGCTGGGYTCCGGCTTGACCGACAAGCTGCAAGAAGAACGGCAAATAAACGATTTGCTGGCGGAGCGTTTTGCCCAAGACGACGACTCCGAAATTGGCACCTTGGTAGCGCGGGCGTTAAGCAACGCCTCAGATACACGGGTGGTGGAATCAAAGCGGCTGCTACTAAATGCCGAGAGTCCGGCACTTCTGCTGGCACGCGCGGTGGCTGACTTGCAAAAGGCCACGCTCATTTGCGCGCAAGAAGAATGCGCTGCAGTACTCGCCAATTTGGGCTACGCCCAGTTTTTGAATGGTGATGTGACCGTGGCGGAGCGGACCATCCGTGAGGCAATACAACAGGGAGGAGCCCCTGTGCTGGAAAACTTGCGCAAAGATGCAGCATTGCACCGCGTTGAGCCCACGGATACGCGGTTCGAAAAAATGCTCACATCGTGTTGCAAGGCCCAATGAACATTGGGGCCGCGACTCGGCATCTCAAACCTTCGGAACAGACTTGACTTTGAAGACAGTTGCCAACCCCTCTGTCAAGGTGATGTCCCGCAGACGGGACGCCCCTTACGTCGAACTTTCGGCCACATGAACGACTCCGCGCGGGGAGAACCCCATTTGCGACTACCGCCACCTTTGCTGGCGCGGATCAAGGCGTCTCTTCTCGGCGCCGTGGTAGCAACACTTGCGGCACCTGCGCTCTGGTTCGTGGCCGAGCTGGTCTGCCCAAGTGGATTCTGGTCCGATCCCGTCGATGTGCTCTTTGGAAGTCCTGCAATCTGGCTGTTTGCGGGCCTCATCGCGGTCCCCACCAGTCTCTGCCTGGGGCCTGCACTATTTGCGTTCACCTGGCGCCTGCCGAGGCCCCAACAGTCAGCTTCCGTCCTCGGTGCGCTTATTGGTGCTGCAATCATGTACGTCCTGCCGGTTGTTGTCGGTAGTGCAGACCGCCCCTTCTCGCCAGAACTCAGCGTTTTCGGAGCCCTAACCGGAGCGCTCGGTGCGGGGGTTGCGGCGCACATCTTGAGGCGTCGTGAAGCGCAGGAACCGCGCCGTGGAGTTCAGTAAACCCGCAGCGCGTTCGCGGTTTCGTCTTACCGCACGCTGGTTGCTGAATGCCGATTGAGTCAACTGGACGCAAACTGCGAGTTGCCGCGGCTGGCACGGGCAGTCACCGGACAGCAGCATCGAGTCCGTCGCGGTGCGGCCGGGGAGCCCAACGCGCCGACCCTGGCGTCGTACCTGTTCGATCAGGGCACCGGTGGCTTCAGTCACCTACGAGAACGGGGCCTCCGCGACGGGCTCGTTCTGCGTCGAAGGTTTCACCGCCCTGACGCGGGAACGCTACCTGGTGAGTGCGCCGCTGAATGCGTTCACGGCAGTCAGCGCGGACACCGCGGCATTCGCACGGACCRCCGGCAGCTGCACCGGCACCGGTGCGGTGTACTTCAAGCAGATCCCGCACTGAGCCGTCGCGCCCCCSGGCMGGTGCGCGACGGCTCCGCGGCTTACTTCGCGGCGGCCGTGGCCTTCATCAGCTCGCCGTTCAGGTCACCGTCCAGCGACCAGCTGAAGATGCCACCCAGCCCCTTGGACTTCAGGTAGTTGATCTTCGTCTGGATCACCTCCGGCGTGTCGTAGCTCCAGAAGTTCGTGCCGTCGAACTTGTAGCTCTGCTTCGTGATCGGGTGCACGAACACCGTGCCCGGAGCGGTCTTCAGGACCTTGTAGTCCTCGATGCCCGCCTCGTAGGTGCCGCGCGCCGGCGCCGTGGCCTTCTGGTACAGCCCGTTGTTGACGTTCGCCACGCCCGTCCAGCCGCGGCCGTAGAACGGAATGCCGAGGTTGATCTTGTTCGCCGGCATGCCCGATTGCAGCAGGATGCCCACCGCCTCGTCGATGTTGTAGTACGACGCGACGCTGCGCACGCCCGGCTTCAGCGGGTCGTAGTAGTTCGGCCCCGACGGATCCGGATAGAGGTTCGACTGGAAGTCGGTCGGGCCTTGCGGCTCGAACCCACCGTGGAAGTCGTAGCTCATCAGGTTGACCCAGTCCATGTACTGGCCGTACTGGCCGGGCTCGGTCGCGTCGATCTTGTCCTTGCCCGAGCCAAGCGCAGCGGTCAGCAGGTAGTGCTTGCCGTTCACCGCATCGAGCTGGGCGCGGAACTCCTTCATCAGCAGCGTGAAGTTGTGGCGGTCGGCCGCGCTCACGGTGTTGTACGGCTGGCCGATCACGGCCGGGAATTCCCAGTCGATGTCGATGCCGTCGAACACGCCGGCCAGCACGCCGTCGCCTCCCCTGCCGCTGTAGGCCGGCAGGTTGCCCTTGATGTAGATGTTCAGGCACGAGCTGACCAGCTGCTTGCGCAGCGCATCGGTCTGCGAAGCAGCGGAGAACCACTTCGACCACGTCCAGCCGCCGAGCGAGATCAGCACCTTCATGTTCGGGTACTTGGCCTTGAGCCCCTTCAGTTCGTTGAAGGAACCGGCGAGCTTCGAATCCCAGGTCGGCGCGGCACCGACCAGGCGCAGCGGCGTGCGGCCGTAGTCGGCCCAGGCGTCGCCGCCGGTGCCGGCGCTCGGATCGTTCGGGTTCGTGGCACCCGGCTCGAGCTTGTCGATGCCTTGGGCGCACTCGTAGCCGCCATTCTTCTGGTAGATGTTGGCGAAGGCGTAGTTGACGAAGGTCAGCGCGTTGGCCGAGCCCGACGAGATGATGTCGGCGACTTCATAGCCGCGGCCATACACGCCCCACCCAC
>NZ_JBFUGW010000036.1:0-33747 GCF_056402735.1 Rhizobacter sp. P3_C12 | reverse complement strand
GGCCTGCGGCTGGCGCGCCATCGCACCCTCCGGCCAGGCCACGCTGCCGCTGGCGGGGCTCGCGGTGCTGTCGCTGCCGGTCGTCTCGTCGCTGCAGTTCTACGCCGGCTTCCCGCTGCGGCTGGTGACGGCGCAGTGCAGCACCTGGCTGCTGCAACTGGCCGGCCGCGCGGCCGAGCGCAGCGGCACCGCGATGGTGGTGGACGGGCAGCTGGTGATCGTCGATGCGCCGTGCTCCGGCGTGCAGATGGTGTGGATGGCGTACTTCTGCGCCTGCGCGGTGGCGCTGCTGGGCGGATTGCGCGAGCGCAGCTTCGTGCGGCGGCTGCCGGCGGTGGGCGCGCTGGTGCTGTGCGGCAACGTGTTGCGCAACACCGTGCTGGTGGCGCTGGAGTCGCGCGGGCCGCTGGCCGAGGCCTGGCACCAGGGCATCGGGCTCGCGGTGCTGGCGATGGTCTGCGCCGCGGTGGTGCGCCTGATGAAGGGGGTGGATGATGCTGCGCCGCAATGATCCCGAGGGACTGCGACACAAGCTGGGCTTCGCGGTGTTGCTGCTGGCCTGTGCGTTGACGCCGATGCTCGGCAACTCGCGCGAACGCGCCGGCGGCGAGGCTGCGGCCTTCGAATGGCCCCGCGAATGGGACGGCCGCACGCTGCGCCCGCTGGCGCTGAGCGCCGTCGAGCAGCGCTTTGCCGCGCAGTTCCCGGGCCGCATCGCGCGGCTCACCGACGGCGAGCAGGTGCTGGTGATGCGCGAGGTGCGCACGCCGACCCGCATGCTGCACCCGGCCGCCGATTGCTACCGCGGGCTCGGCTACCGCATCGAGCAGGCGCGGCTGGAACGCGACGACGCGCAGCGGCTGTGGCGCTGCTTCGTCGCCGAGCGCAACGGCCAGCGCACCCGCGTCTGCGAGCGGATCGTCGGCGCCGATGGTGCCGCGTTCACCGATGCATCCAGCTGGTTCTGGGCCGCGCAGCTCGGGCAGAGCACCGGCCCGTGGCAGGCCGTCACGACGGCGAGGGCCTTGTGATGAGCTGGCGTGTGCGATGGGCGCTGTGGATCGGCGGCGTGTCGCTCGGCCTCGTGCTCGCGCTGGGGGTCGGCGCCTGGGCGATGCTGCGCCTGCTGCGGCCGGCCGATGGCGAATGGTCCGAGACGCTGCACGTCGGGCCGTGGCGGCGCGCGATCAGCATGCCGACGGTGATCCGGCTCGCGACCCACCCGATGACGCTGCGGCTGCTTGAGGGCCGCACGCTGCGCACGCCGTTCGGGCGCGTCGCGTTCGCGCCTGACGGCCCCGACGGCTGGCGGGCGGTCTGCGCGCCGTGCGCTCTGCGCGGCATCGGCCTGCCCGGCGATGCGGTGCGGCTGACGCGCCTCGAACTCACGCTGGCGCGCGACGCCGACATGAACCTGCAAGGCGACTTCGCGCTCGGCGAGCCCGCGCATGCGGTGCGCGGCCGCTGGCGCGCGGTGCTGACGCAGCAGCAACTCGAGGTGAATGCGCAGGGCGACGTGACGCCGATCGCCGATGCGTTCGCGCTGTTCGCATCATCGATCCCGGAGCTGCCGCGCGCGCAGGTCGACGGGCTGATGCGCTTCGACCTGCGGCTGCGCCTGCCCGAGCGCACGCTGCAGTTCCGCCCGCGGCTCGACGGCTTTCGCGTCGCGGGGCTGGGCACCGAGGCGCTGATGAACGCGGCGCCGAACTGCGAGGCCGACGCGGTCGTGCCGGCCGGCGGCTTCGGCACCTGGCTGCCGCGCGCGGTGATCGCCGCCGAGGACCAGCGTTTCCACGAGCACCCCGGCTACGACCTCGACGAGATCGCCCAAGCGCTGTCGTTCGAGCCGCAGCGCGGGGCCAGTACGCTGTCGCAGCAGCTCGCGCGGCTGGTCTACACCGGCGGTGCGCGCGGCCACACGCGCAAGCTGCGCGAGCTGCTGTATGCCGTCGAGCTGGACCGCACGCTCGGCAAGGCGCGCGTGCTGCACCTCTACCTGTCGCTGGTGCCCTGGGGCAACGGGCGCTGCGGCGCGCAGGCCGCCGCCGCGCAGCTGCTGCACAAGCGGGTCGACAAGCTGACGCCGGCCGAGGCGGCCTGGCTCGCGAGCCTGCTGCACAACCCCGACCTGGAGCTCGCGCGCTTCGAAGCGCGCGGCGAGATCAACGCGGCGCGCGTGCGCTGGGTGCTGTCGCAAATGCGGCCGCTGCCACGCCCGCCGAAGCCGCCGGCGCGCGGCGATGCGGCGCCGCCGGACACTACGGCCGCGCCGGCGGCTCCGTTGCAGAAGGCGCTGGCACTCGCGCTGGCCCGTTGAGCCATGACTGCGCAAGGCCGGCGATGTCGTCGGTCTGCGCGGCCTCCCACACCGTCTCCGGCGGCACGACGCGGGTGCCGGGGGGACTGGACGGCAACCGGGCCGCGAGCTGCGCGGCGAACTGCGCGACCTTCTGCGCACGCACCGGCCGGTCGCGCTGCGGCACCATCAACTGCAGCTGCGACAGCATCCAGTGCGCGAGGCGCTGCGCCGGGTGGCTGATGCGTTCGTGCGCGCCGGCCTGCGCGGTGCGGATGAACACCAGGTGCTCGAAGCCGAGCGCCGCGACCGCATGCTCGTCGAGGTTGGCGAGGCCGCGCTTCAGCGCGTCGGGCAGGCTGGCCATCGTGTGCGGCATCACGACCAGCAGGTGGCGCACGCCGCGTTCGCGCCATTGCGCGGCGAGGGCCGGCAGCTGCGACGGCTCGGGCCGGTAGAACGACAGCTCGCGGCCATTGGCATGGCGCTCGCGGTCGAACACGATGACGCCGACCGGCTCGTCGCCCGGCGGCAGCGGTGTGCCTTCGAGCCACAGCAGCGCGCGCAAGCCGTGCAGCGCGGCGCGCGTGGGCTGCGTGACGAGCACGCTGACGGGCGAGAACGCGCGCACCGACAGCAGGCTCTCCAGCAGCGCCGAGCCGAGCGGCCCGCCGCCACCGGCGACCAGCACGCGCTGCAGCGCGGCATTCACACGCACAGGCGGCGCATGGCCGGCCCGCAGGGCTTCATCGATCAGCGACATCGCCGCAGTATCCGGCAGTTGAGGGGACACTTGGTGCGGTGCCCACTGCGTGCCATCATCGGCTCACCTACCGCGTCAGGAGACCGCCATGCGCTGCTTCCGCCTTGCGTCACTGGGCCTGCTGTTGTCGTGCCCTGCCTTGCCGGTGCTGGCGCAGAGCGCGCCGCCGATCAAGCCGGGCCTGTGGGAGGTGCAGAGCGAACGCCTCGTGAACGGCCAGCCGATGCCCGACATGGCGCAGCGCATGAAGGACATGCCGCCCGAAGCCCGCGCCCGCATGGAGGCGGCGATGAAGGCACGCGGCGGGCCGAACGGCGGCATGAAGATCTGCCACACGAAGGAATCGCTGGACCAGGGCCGCTGGCAGGAGGCACAGACGCGCTGCAAGACCGATTTCGGCACGCGCAGCGGCAGCGTCTGGAAGTGGCATTCGAGCTGTGGTGAGCCGACCGCGTCGGAGACCGACGGCGAGGTCACGTTCACCAGCCCCGAGAGCTACGCGGTGAAGACCTCGACGACGATGACGATGAAGGGCCAGGCCCGCACCGCGCAGATGACGATGACGGCGAAGTGGCTGGGCAGCGACTGCGGCACGGTGAAGCCGTTCACGATGCCGGCGGCATCGGCCATACCCGCCAAGCCCTGAAAGACAAAACCCGCCGGGCTCGCGCCGGGCGGGTTCGTCGTGAGGCCGTGGGCCTTACTTCTTCCGGTACTTGCGCAGCGCGGCGATCTGGGCGGCCAGCGCCACCAGTTCGTTCTGCGCCTTGGCCAGGTCGAGTTCGCTCTTCGCGTTCTTGACGGCTTCCTCGGCGATCTTCTTCGCCTCGGTGGCCTTGGCCTCGTCCAGGTCCTTGCCGCGGATCGCGGTGTCGGCCAGCACGGTGACCCTGCCCGGCTGCACTTCGAGAATGCCGCCGGCCACGAACACGAACTCTTCCTCGCCGGTGTCGGCGCGCTGGATGCGCACCGCGCCCGGCCTGATGCGGGTGATCAGCGGCGTGTGGCGGGGCAGGATGCCCAGCTCGCCGTTCTCACCCGGCAGCGCCACGAACTTCGCCTCGCCGGAGAAGATGGCTTCCTCGGCAGAGACGACGTCGACATGCAGGGTTGCCATGCTGTTTCCTTCGGATTACTGAATCGTCTTCGCCTTGGCGATGGCTTCGTCGATCGTGCCGACCATGTAGAAGGCCTGCTCCGGCAGGCTGTCGCACTCGCCGTTGACGATCATCTTGAAGCCGCGGATCGTTTCCTTCAGCGGCACGTACTTGCCCGGCGAGCCGGTGAAGACTTCCGCGACGTGGAACGGCTGGCTCAGGAAGCGCTGGATCTTGCGCGCGCGTGCCACGGCCAGCTTGTCGTCCGGTGCCAGTTCGTCCATGCCCAGGATCGCGATGATGTCGCGCAGTTCCTTGTAGCGCTGCAGCGTGCCCTGCACCTGGCGGGCGACGGCGTAGTGCTCTTCGCCGACCACGTTCGGGTCGAGCTGGCGGCTCGTCGAGTCCAGCGGGTCCACGGCCGGGTAGATGCCCAGCGACGCGATGTCGCGCGACAGCACGACGGTGGAGTCCAGGTGGGCGAAGGTCGTGGCAGGCGACGGGTCGGTCAGGTCGTCCGCAGGGACGTACACGGCCTGGATCGACGTGATCGAGCCGACCTTCGTCGAGGTGATGCGCTCCTGCAGGCGGCCCATTTCCTCGGCCAGCGTCGGCTGGTAGCCCACGGCGGAAGGCATGCGGCCCAGCAGTGCCGACACTTCGGTACCGGCCAGCGTGTAGCGGTAGATGTTGTCGACGAAGAACAGCACGTCGCGGCCTTCGTCGCGGAACGATTCGGCGATCGTCAGGCCGGTCAGCGCGACGCGCAGGCGGTTGCCCGGCGGCTCGTTCATCTGGCCGTAGACCATCGCGACCTTCGACTCGGGCAGGTTCTCCAGGTTCACGACGCCGGAGTCGGCCATCTCGTGATAGAAGTCGTTGCCCTCGCGGGTGCGCTCGCCGACACCGGCGAACACCGACAGGCCCGAGTGAGCCTTCGCGATGTTGTTGATCAGCTCCATCATGTTGACGGTCTTGCCGACGCCGGCGCCGCCGAACAGGCCGACCTTGCCGCCCTTGGCGAACGGGCACACCAGGTCGATCACCTTGATGCCGGTTTCCAGCAGGTCCTGCGACGGGCTCAGCTCGTCATAGGCCGGCGGCTTGCGGTGGATCGAGGCGGTCAGCTCCTGGCTGACTTCGCCGCGCTCGTCGATCGGCGCGCCCAGCACGTCCATGATGCGGCCGAGGGTCGCGCGACCCACCGGCACCGAGATCGCCTTGCCGGTGTTGCGCACCATCAGGCCGCGGCGCAGGCCGTCGGAAGAGCCCAGCGCAATCGTGCGCACCACGCCGTCGCCCAGCTGCTGCTGCACTTCGAGGGTCAGGGCCGAGCCCTCCATCTTCAGTGCGTCATAGATCTTGGGCATGGCGTTGCGGGGGAACTCCACGTCCACCACGGCACCGATGCACTGAACAATCTTGCCTTCTGTCGAAACCGAAGCCATGTTTCTTCCTTTGAATCAAATCAGGGTCAGACCGCCGCCGCACCGGCGACGATCTCGGACAGTTCTTTGGTGATCGCTGCCTGGCGGGTCTTGTTGTAGACCAGCTTCAGCTCCGCGATGACGCTGCCGGCGTTGTCGGTCGCGGATTTCATCGCGACCATGCGCGCCGATTGCTCCGAGGCCATGTTCTCGGCCACCGCCTGGTAGACCAGGGCCTCGGTGTAGCGCACCAGCAGCTCGTCGATGACGGTCGGCGCGTCCGGCTCGTAGAGGTAATCCCAGCCGTGCGTGCCCTTGTCGACCACCAGGCTGTCGGCCGCGAGCGGCAGCAGCTGGATCACGACCGGCTCCTGCTTCATCGTGTTGATGAAGCGCGTGTAGCACAGGAACACCTGCTTCAGCTTGCCTTCGGCATACGCATCGAACAGCACCTTGACGGGGCCGATCAGCTTGTCGAGGTGCGGCTTGTCGCCCAGCTGCGTGGCCTGCGAGACCACCCTCGCGCCGACGCGGTTCAGGAAGCCCAGGCCCTTGTTGCCGATGGCGACCGCCTCGGCACCCAGGCCCTGCGTTTCCAGCTCGCGCAGCTTGCCGGTGACGGCACGCAGCACGTTGGTGTTCAGGCCGCCGCACAGGCCCTTGTCGGTGGTCACGACGATGAAGCCGACCGTCTTCGCATCGTCGTTGCCGACCATGAACGGGTGCTTGTACTCGGGCGTGGCCGTCGACAGGTTGGCCGCCAGGTTGCGGATCTTCTCGGCGTACGGACGCGCATGGCGCATGCGATCCTGCGCCTTGCGCATCTTGGAGGCGGCCACCATCTCCATGGCCTTGGTGATCTTCTTGGTGTTCTCCACCGATTTGATCTTGCCCCGAATCTCTTTACCTGCAGCCACGTTTGGCTCCTATGTGAGATTAGGCGAACGACTTCTTGAAAGTTTCGACGGCCAATGTCAGTTCGGCCTCGGCGTCGATGCAGACTTTCTTGAAGGCCTTCTTCTCGGCGCTGTCCGAGTCCTTGGCGGGCTTGGCATCCCACTTGGCCCCGTTCTTCTCGATGGTGGCGAGCAGCGCGGCGTGCTTGTCCTTGAGGTAGGCGTGCAGGCCATGCTCGAACGGGAGGATCTTCTTGATCTCGACGTTGTCCATGAAGCCCTTGTTCACCGCGAACAGCGTGGCGCCCATCAGGCTGATGGGCAGCGGGCTGTACTGGGCTTGCTTCAGCAGCTCGGTCACGCGGGCGCCGCGGTCCAGCTGCTTGCGGGTGGCTTCGTCCAGGTCCGAGGCGAACTGCGCGAACGCAGCCAGCTCACGGTACTGGGCCAGGTCGGTACGGATACCGCCGGACTGACCCTTGATCCAGTTCGTCTGCGCGGCACCGCCGACGCGCGACACCGAGATACCGGCGTTGATCGCGGGGCGGACGCCGGCGTTGAACAGCGAGGTTTCCAGGAAGATCTGGCCGTCGGTGATCGAGATCACGTTGGTCGGCACGAACGCGGACACGTCGCCGGCCTGCGTCTCGATGATCGGCAGCGCGGTCAGCGAACCGGTCTTGCCCTTGACTTCACCCTTGGTGAAGGCTTCGACGTAGTCGGCGTTGACGCGCGCGGCACGCTCCAGCAGGCGGCTGTGCAGGTAGAACACGTCGCCCGGGTAGGCTTCGCGGCCCGGCGGGCGGCGCAGCAGCAGCGAGACCTGGCGGTAGGCCACGGCCTGCTTCGACAGGTCGTCATAGACGATCAGCGCATCTTGGCCGCGGTCGCGGAAGTACTCGCCCATCGTGCAGCCGGAGTAGGCCGACACGTACTGCATCGCGGCCGATTCGGCGGCCGAGGCGGCCACGACGATGGTGTAGTCCATCGCGCCGTTGGCTTCCAGCGAGCGCACCACGTTCTTGATCGACGACGCCTTCTGGCCGATCGCAACGTAGATGCAGGTCATGTTCTGACCCTTCTGGTTGATGATCGCGTCGATCGCGACGGCGGTCTTGCCGGTCTGGCGGTCGCCGATGATCAGCTCGCGCTGGCCGCGGCCGACCGGCACCATCGAGTCGATGGACTTCAGGCCGGTCTGCATCGGCTGGTCGACCGACTTCCGGGCGATCACGCCCGGGGCGATCTTCTCGATCGGGGCCGACAGCTTCGCGTTGACGGGACCCTTGCCGTCGATCGGCTGGCCCAGCGCGTTGACGACGCGGCCGATCAGCTCGGGGCCGACCGGCACTTCCAGGATGCGGCCGGTGCACTTGACCGTGTCGCCTTCGGAGATGTGCTCGTACTCGCCCAGAATCACCGCGCCGACCGAGTCGCGCTCGAGGTTCAGCGCGAGGCCGAAGCTCGGTTGGTTGTCACTGGCCGCCGGGAACTCGAGCATTTCACCCTGCATCACGTCCGACAGGCCGTGGATGCGGACGATGCCGTCGGTCACCGAGACCACGGTGCCCTGGTTGCGGATGTCGGTCGAACCGGCCAGGCCTTCGATGCGGCTCTTGATCAGTTCGGAAATTTCAGCGGGATTCAGTTGCATTGCTTTCTCCGGTCCGCGGCACGCTGGCCAGCAGGTTGGAATGCTGTCGCTTCGGGCAACCCTTGCGGGTCAGGCCGTCAACGCCACCTTCATTTGTTCGAGACGGGCCTTCACCGAGGTGTCGAGCACCTCGTCGCCGACCACCACGCGGATGCCGCCGATCAGCTCGGGCTCGATCTGCACGCTGGCCGTGAGCTTGCGCCCGAAGCGCTTCTCGAGCGAGGTGACCACAGCCGACAGCTGGGCCGCATCGATCGGGAAGGCGCTGTAGACGGTGGCCTCGGACACGCCCGAGCGTTCGCTGACCAGCGCGTGGAATTGCACCGCCACCTTGGGCAGCGCAGCCAGGCGTCCGTTGTCGATGACCGCGCGCAACAGGTTGCGGGTGGCGTCGGACAGCGGCGACTTGACGACCGAGGTGATGACGTCGAACACCTGTTCGACGGTCGCCTTCGGGTTGTCGGCGTACTGGCGCATCTGCGCGTTCGCGGCGACGGCCGCGATCGCGTCGAGCTGCTCGGACGCCTGCTTCAGATCGCCCTTGCCGGCGACCTGGAACAGCGCTTCCGCGTACGGGCGGGCGATGGTGGCGAGCTCGGCCATGTCAGAGCTCCGTCTTCAGGCGGTTCAACAGGTCGGCGTGGACGCCGGCGTTGACTTCCTTGCGCAGGATCTGCTCGGCACCCTTGACGGCCAGCGCGGCGACCTGCTCGCGCAGCGCCTCGCGGGCCTTCACCGATTCCTGTGCGGCCTCGGCCTTGGCGGCGGCGACGATCTTCGCGCCCTCTTCGCCGGCGCGGGTCTTGGCCTCTTCGACCATCGCCTGGGCCAGGCGCTCGGCATCGGCCAGGCGCTGCGCGGTCTCGTTGCGTGCGGCAGCGAGCTGCTCTTCGACGCGGCGGTTGGCGGCGCTCAGGTCGGCCTTCGCCTTGTCGGCGGCCGACAGGCCGTCGGCGATCTTCTGCGCACGCTCGTCGAGTGCCTTCACGATGGGCGGCCACACGAATTTCATCGTGAACCCGACCAGGATCAGGAACACGATCATCTGCGCGATCAGCGTAGCGTTGATGCTCACGGTGTTGCCTCTGGAACGAATGAGAGGGAGATGTCCGGTGGTCCGGCGCGTCTTACTTCGGCAGGTTGGCGATCTGGGCCAGGAACGGGTTGGCAGTGGCGAACCACAGCGCGATACCGGTGCCGATGATGAAGGCCGCGTCGATCAGGCCGGCCAGCAGGAACATCTTGGTCTGCAGTTCGTTCATCAGCTCGGGTTGGCGGGCGGCCGACTCGAGGTACTTGCTGCCCATGATGCCGATGCCGATGCAGGCGCCGATGGCACCCAGACCGATGATGAGGCCGGCGGCGAGGGCGACAAAGCTAATGACTTCCATGGTGACTCCTGTTGAGGTTTGGTAGAAAAAAACGAACGAAAGAAGAAAGAACGACCTGCCGCGAAAGATCAGTGGTGATCGTGCGCCTGGCCCACGTAGACGAGGGTCAGCATCATGAAGACGAAGGCCTGCAGCGTGATGATCAGGATGTGGAAGATGGTCCACACCGAACCGGCCAGCAGGTGAAGCAGGAACAGCGCGACGCCGGTGCCCGACAGGCTCCAGGCACCGCCCAGCAGCGCGATCAGCATGAAGATCAGTTCGCCGGCGTACATGTTGCCGAACAGCCGCATGCCGTGCGAGACGGTCTTCGCGACGAACTCGATCAGCTGCATCGCGAAGTTGACCGGGTACAGGAACCACTTGTCGCCGAACGGGGCCGAGAACAGCTCGTGCACCCAGCCGCCGGCGCCCTTGATCTTGACGTTGTAGAACAGGCAGACCAGCAGCACGCCCAGCGACAGGCCCATCGTGATCGACAGGTCGGCGGTCGGTACGACGCGCAGGTACGGCAGGCCCAGGGTGTGCTCGTTGACCCACGGCAGCAGGTCGACCGGCAGCATGTCCATTGCGTTCAGCAGGAAGATCCACACGAAGACGGTCAGCGCGAGCGGCGCGACCATCTTGCGGYTCTGCGCGTTGTGGACGATGCCCTTGGCCTGGCTGTCGACCATCTCGACGAGGATCTCGACCGCGGCCTGGAAGCGGCCCGGGCGGCCCGAGGTCGCCTTGCGTGCGGCCAGCCACAGCAGCCAGCAGCCGACGGCACCGAGCAGCACGGTGAAGAACAGCGAATCGAGGTTGATCACCGAGAAGTCGACGACCCCTTCCTGGTGCTTGTTCTGCAGATGGTGCAGGTGGTGAATGATGTATTCACCGGCGCTTGGGGCGTGCTCTTGGCCTTCGGTCGTCATTCGTGAAACCCTGTATCCATCAACGGCGGCGCCACAGCAGCGCCAACCAGTTCACCTTCATGCACACCACCATCGTGACCAGCAGGACCGGCCAACTGAGGTTGGGCACAACTTTTGCTGCAATCACCAGCATCGCGATGGCAACTGCAATCTTCAACATTTCCCAGAACATGAAGCCGACGGCCACAGCCACCGGGTTTCCTGTTCCTCGGGTCATTCCCCTGGCGAGCAATGCCGCCGGAAGAACCACCGCCGCCGCGCCGTACAACGCCGACCAGGCAGCACCAGAATCTTGTCCCATCAGTTGCGTCGCAACGACCGCGATGGCCGTGCAAAGCAAACCCGCCACCGCCTGCACCGCAACCACCCTCCAGGGCGACACCTGGGGAATACGTCCTCGCAAGGCCTGCGCTTCTTCTCGCGTCAGGGTCTTGAAAGGCTGGTCATCAGCGCCATCTTCTTGAGCTACGCCACGGTCGAGGGGTTCGGTCATGGCAGGGAAGACAGTCGTCAGCAGCAAAGCCTCGGGATTATATGGGCAAAGACCCGCGGTCCCTGACACACCCCGACACAGACACCGGGCATGCAGGCTTCGCTTGACTTGCCGCTACGGCAAATCGAGGTAACGGGCCGCCAGCGCCTCGAACGCACTCACCGACGCGGCGTCATCGAAGCCCTCCCCGAGTTCCTCGCGCAGCAGCCGGCCCACCTCGGGCGCGACGCGCAGCGCCTCGCGCGCATCGAGGAACAGCAGCCGGCAGCGCCGCGCCAGCACGTCTTCGACGGTGCGCGCCATCTCGACCCGCGCCGCGAAGCGCACCATCGCCTCGGTCAGCCCGCCCTCCCCGTCGCGCCACAGCCAGCGGTCGGCTCCGGGCAGCTGGCGCAGCGCCGGCAGGTCGGTGCCGTAGCGCGCCTCGCCGGGGCTGCGCGTCAATGACACCGACGCCTCGGCCGGCGAGCCGGCCAGCGGCAGGCGCACGGTGACGCCCGCCGTCCGGGCCGGCAGCAGCGCGGCCTCGGCACAACGCGCGAGCACGTCCTCGGCCATCGCGCGGTAGGTGGTCCACTTGCCGCCGGTCACGGTGACCAGGCCCGAGCGCCCGACCAGCACCGTGTGCTCGCGCGACAGCGCCTTGGTGTTGCCGCCGTCGTCTTCCGGCGGCTTGACCAGCGGACGCAGCCCGACCCAGACCGAGCGCACGTCGGCCCGCGCCGGGGCGCGGCTCAGGTAGCGGCCGGCCTCGCGCAGGATGAACTCGACCTCGTCGTGGAACGGCGCCGGCTCGGCCGCGAGATCCTCGCGCGGCGTGTCGGTCGTGCCCAGCAGCGTCTTGCCGAGCCAGGGCACGGCGAACAGCACGCGGCCGTCGGCGGTCTTCGGGATCAGCAGCGCGTGGTCGCCCGGCAGGAAGCTGCGGTCGACGACCAGGTGCACGCCCTGGCTCGGAGCCACCATCGGTGCGCGGCTCGGCGTGCCGGGTTCGCGGTCGAGGTCGCGGATCTCGTCGACCCAGACGCCCGCCGCATTGACCACGCAGGCGGCGCGCACGGTGAAGCGCTCGCCGCTCTCGCCATCGCGCGCCAGCAGGCCCGTCACGCGGCCGCCCTCGCGCAGCAGGCCATCGACACGGCAGTGGTTGACGACGCAGGCGCCACGCGCTGCGGCCGTGCGCGCGAGCGCGACCGCGAGCCGCGCGTCGTCGAACTGGCCGTCCCAGTACTTGACGCCGCCGTGCAGGCCTTCGGCGCGCACGGTGGGCAGCAGCGCGCGCGTCTGCGCACTCGACAGCAGCTGCGTGTCGCCCAGCCCGCGCCGGCCGGCCAGGGCGTCGTACAGCTTCAGGCCGAGGCCGTAGAACCAGCGCTCCCACCAGTGGTAGCCCGGCATCACGAACGCGAGCGGCTGCGCGAGGTGGGGCGCGTTCGCGAGCAGCGTCGCGCGCTCGTGCAGCGCCTCGCGCACCAGCGCGACGTTGCCCTGCGCGAGGTAGCGCACGCCGCCATGCACGAGCTTGGTCGCACGCGACGACGTGCCCTTCGCGAAATCCTCGCCTTCGAGCAGCACGACGCGAAAGCCGCGCGCCGCCGCGTCGAGCGCGACGCCGAGGCCGGTCGCGCCGCCGCCGATCACCGCGAGGTCCCAGGGCGTGCCGTCGCGCAGGCGCGCGAGCTGCTCGTCCCGATTCATGGCTTCAACCGAAGAGCGTGGCCGGCAGCCCGGGCACATCGACCCGGAACGCCAGCACGCGCCCGGCGAGCGGCTGCTGCGCCAGTTCGTCGGCCGGGCGCTTCTCGCGCGAGGTCGTCACGTACAGCGTCTTCAGGTCGGCGCCGCCGAAGCACGGCATCGTCGCGCAGCGCACCGGCAGCTTCAACTCATCGAGCACCTCGCCGGCCGGCGACAGGCGCAGCAGCCGCTGGCCTTCGAACATCGCCGACCAGTACGCGCCCTCGCTGTCGACCGCCGCGCCGTCGGGCCGGCCGCCATAGGTGGCGAGATCCTGCTCCGGCTGCTTCAGCGGGAAGCGCGCGAACACGCGGCGCGGGCCGGGCGTGCCGCTCGCGCCGTCGAAGTCCATCGCGAACACCGTGTGCGAGGTGGTGTCGCTCCAGTACATCGTGCGGCCGTCCGGGCTCCAGGCGAGGCCGTTCGACACCGTCACGTCGTCGGCCACGCGGCGCAGCGTGCCGCCGCTGAAGCAGTACAGCGCGGCCAGCGCCGGCTTGCGCGGCTCGTAGATCGTGCCGACCCAGAAGCGGCCTTGCGGATCGCACTTGCCGTCGTTGAAGCGCTCGAGCTTCGGGTCATAGGGCGCGGCGGCGAGCGGCGTGCGCTGCGCCGTGCGCGTGTCGAAGCGCCACAGGCCGTCGCGCATCGCGAGCAGCATGCCGCCGTCGCGCATCGCGGCGCAGCTCGCGACCTCGGTCTCGAAGCTCCAGTGCGCATGCTGCCCGCTCGCCGGATCGAAGCGGTTCAGCGTGAAGCCGGCGATGTCGCACCAGTAGAGCGCCTGTTCGACCGGGTGCCACAGCGGCGATTCGCCGAGCACCGAGGCCGCCACGGGCAGCGGCTCGTACGCGAGAGATGTCACGTCGCGCACCTCAGACGGGAGAGACGTCGATCTTCATCCACGCGTCCAGGCTCTCGCCCGGCTGCAGCGTGCGCAGGCCGTGCGCCGCCGGATCGGCCATGTGGATCGCATTGCTGACGTGGCTGACCGGCTCGACGCAGTAGTACGGCTTCTCGGCCGGCGTGTAGACGACGAGGTAGGGCAGCGACGACGTGACCTGCATCGAGAACTTCTCGTCGCGGATGCGCGCCGGGCCGGTCCAGCCCTCGAAGCAGTTGTCGAAACCGAGGTGCGACACGTCGCCGTCGATGCCCGGCTGCGGGTGCTTGCGCACCGGCAGCTGCGTGGCGTCGGAATCCCAGCGGTCGGACAGGTCGATGTGCAGCCGGCTGCGCTCGCGGCGGTGGAAGTACGGGTGCCAGCCGACACCGGCCGGCACCGGCGCGTCGTGCGTGTTGGTCAGCACCAGCTGCACGCCGCATTGCGATGGCGTCAGCGTGAAGTACTGCTTCACGTCGAACGGGAACGGCCAGTGTTCGTCGGGCACGTGCGTGTAGGCCAGCACCAGCTCGGTCGCACTGGTGGAGACCACGCTCCACGCGCGCTGCCAGGCGACGCCATGCAGCGAATGCGGGCTGTCGTCGAAGTTCGGGGCGGTGGTGTAGTCCTTGCCCTTCCAGCGGAAGCGCCGGTAGCCGAGCCGATTGGAGTACGGCACCATCGGGTAGCTGGCGCCCAGGCGGGGAGACTTCAGGTCACCGGGTTCGGTGGATCGCAGGATGGGTTGGTCGCGGTGCCACAGGCCGGCGATGGTGCCGCCCAGGTCGGGGCGGACGGCCAGGCGCAACGCGCCGGCATGCAATTCAAAGCTGTTGTTCGACGATCCAGTCATTGGCCTTCCCGGCAAGGTGGAACACAGGGCGCCTCAGGGCACCCGGGATGGCGGCAATGCTACGCCCGTACCGCGCCGAAACCGGCCGGGCCGGCGGCTTCTTTCTGGGGGTGCGCCGCGCCAGGCTGCGGGTTCTGTTCAGTACGCGGCCTCGGCGCGCGTGCCGCTCGCGAGCGTGTGCACATGCTCGGTGTCGCGCGTGCGCAGCGCGGCCAGCGAGGCCTGCGCGCCGCGCATCATCAGCCCGAGGTCGGAGGCGATCGCGACGAAATCGAAGCCCGCGGCGCGGTACTGCGCGACCACCTCGGGCGTGCTGCCGACGGTGCCGACCGGCTTGCCGATCGCCTTGCAGCGCTGCACGCCTTGCGACATCAGGTCGAGCACGGCCGGGTGCATCGGCTGGCCGACGTGGCCCATCGTCGCCGACAGGTCGGCCGGACCGAGGAAGATCGCGTCGACCCCCGGCACCGCGGCGATCGCCTCGAGCTGCCTGACGGCCGCCGGCGTCTCGAGCTGGATGATCGCGCCGATGTTCTGGTTGGCCGTGGTCGCGTGGTTGGCAATGGTGCCGAAGCGCGAGCCGCGGTTGATGCCGGCCATGCCGCGCACGCCGTCGGGCGGGTAGCGCGTCGCGGCGATCGCGCGGCGCGCCTCGTCGGCATCCTGCACGAACGGGAACAGCAGCGTCGAGGCGCCCGCGTCGAGCACCCGCTTGACCACCACCGCGTCGTTCCACGGCACGCGCACCACCGGCAGCATCTTGGTCGATGCCACCGCCTGCAGCAGGTGCACCAGGTCCATCAGCTCGAGCGGCGAATGCTCCATGTCGAGCACGCCCCAGTCGAAGCCGGCGCAGCCCATCGCCTCGGCGACGATCGGGCTGCCCGACGAGATCCAGGTGCCGATCGGGGGGTGCGCGCCGGACGATCCGAGCAGCTGGCGAAAGGCATTCATGGAGGTCTCCTTGGGTTGTCTCGCTGGTGTTGCCGCTAATAGGTCGAGGTCTGCCAGTCGAGCGCCACCTTCAGGTAGTGCGCGCCCGGGATCGGGTTGAAGTAGTACGGCGGGATTTCCTCGAAGCCGAGCGACGCGTACAGGCCGCGCGCGGACTCCATGTCGTCGAGCGTGTCGAGCAGCATCGACGAGTAGCCGGCGCGGCGTGCCTCGTCGAGCAGCGCCTGCGCGAGCACGCGGCCGAGGCCGAAGCGGCGGAACGCCGGGCGCACGAACAGGCGCTTCATCTCGCAGGCGTTCGCGTAGTCGGCGTCGGGCAGCCCGCGGATCGCGCCGCAGCCTGCCACCGCGCCGTCGACCATCGCGAGCAGCAGGTGGCCGGTGGGCGGGGCGTAGTCGCCGGGCAGGCCGGCGAGTTCGTTCTCGAAATCCTGGAAGCACAGGTCGATGCCCAGGCTGTCGGCATAGTCGCGCATGATGGCGCGCGTGGCGTCGAGCAACTCCGGCGTGTCGGGGGTGACCAGTTCGATGACGGGCGTGTCCATGCAGGCGAGGCGGGTGGAAGCCGAAAGGCGTGCCCGAGTGTAGGCAACCCGGCGAGGCTTGTCAGGCGCCCAGACCCCATACCCAGCCGGCAACGCCGGCGCAGGCCAGCAGCAGCACCAGCGCGAGCAGGCGCGTCAGCGCGGTGTCGCGCGACGCCGGCACGCCATCCGACAAGACCTTGTCGCCGCGCAGCATCGCGCCGATGAGGTTGTTGCGGCGCACCAGCAGGTAGAACAGGATGGCCCCGATGTGCAGCGCCACCAGCGTGTAGATCAGCCACTGGCCCCAGTTCTTGTGCCACGCCGTGGCCAGGCTGCTGGTGGCGCCGCTGACGAACTTGATCAGCGGCCCGGTGGTCGAGATCTCGTCGTCGGCCACCAGCCCGCTCGCGACCTGCAGCCCGAGCAGCCCGAGCAGCGCGAACACCGACAGCGCGCCGGTCGGGCTGTGGCCGACCTCCAGCCACTCGTCGCGCCGGCCCTGGCCGCGCAGGTGGCGCAGCAGCGTGGCCGGCGCGTAGACGAAGCTCGCGAAGCGCGACCAGCGCCCGCCGATAAAGCCCCACAGCAGGCGGAACGCCAGCAGGATCAGCACCATCAGGCCGAAACGCAGGTGCCACTCCATCGCGTTGCCACCGATCTTGGCGCTGACGACCGAGCCGACGATGCAGACCACGAGCAGCCAGTGGAACAGCCGGGTCGGCAGGTCCCAGACGCGCACGCGGGTCGGGGGGGCCGCTGGGGCGTTCTGATCGGTCGGCATGGCGGGGCACGGCCGTGGGGGCCGGGAGTGGCGGGCAGGCGCAAAGATAACCGCTGCCGCGCCGTTACATAAAAAGAAGGTGCAGCATGTCGATTCCAGCGGCTGCGAGGCGTCGCGTGGATGAAGCCGTCGCTTCCCATTCATCCAAGGAGATCCAGCATGCGATTCATGATCCTGATCAAGGCCGACAAGAACTCCGAAGCCGGCGTCATGCCCGACACGAAGCTGCTCGAGGCCATGGGCCAGTTCAACGAGGAACTCGTGAAGGCCGGCGTGATGCAGGCCGGCGAAGGGCTGCAGCCGAGCTCGAAGGGCGCGCGCGTGCGCTTCCAGGGGCGCGAGCGCAGCGTGATCGACGGCCCGTTTGCCGGCGACAAGGGGCTGATCGCCGGCTTCTGGATCTGGAAGCTGAACTCGCTCGACGAGGCGATCGCCTGGGTCAAGCGCTGCCCGAACCCGATGGGCGAGTCGTCGGAGATCGAGATCCGCCAGGTCTTCGAAGCCGAGGATTTCGGCGCCGAATTCACGCCCGAGCTGCGCGAGCAGGAAGACCGCCTGCGCGCGCAGATCGATGCGACGCAGGCGAAGCCCGGCGCGGCGGTCAACCCGGTGCCGCCCGCCACCGGCAGCACGCCCTACCTGGTGATCAAGAACGCGAAGGACGCGATCGCCTGGTACCAGAAGGTGTTCGGCGCGCAGGTGGTGATGCAGATGGACGCGCCGGACGGCAAGATCATGCACGCCGAGTTGAAGGTCGGCAGCGCGCAGTTCATGCTGACCGAGGAGCGGCCGGAGCACCAGGCGCTGAGCCCGCTGACGCTCGGCGGCTCGTCGACCTCGGCGCTGCTGTACGTGCCCGACACCGATTCGATCGTCAACCAGGCGGTGGCGGCGGGCGCCCGGATCACGATGCCGGTGGCCGACCAGTTCTGGGGCGACCGCAGCGGGCACCTGATCGACCCGTTCGGCCACCAGTGGTTCATCTCGACGCACAAGGAAGACCTGACGCCGCAGCAGATGGACGAGCGCCTGCAGAAGATGTTCAGCTGATGGCGAGGCCCCTGGAATGCCCCGCCGGCACGCCAGGGGATCGTGCGCCTGATCCAATCGGGGCATGAAGATCGATTTCGTCTCCGACGTTTCCTGCCCGTGGTGCGCCATCGGGCTCAAGTCGCTCGAAGAGGGCATTGCGCGGCTCGGCGACGCCGTGCAGGTGGACCTGCATTTCCAGCCCTTCGAACTGAACCCCGACATGGGGCCGCAGGGCCAGGACATCGGCGAGCACCTGATGCAGAAGTACGGCGCGAGCGCCGAGCAGCGCGCGCAGAGCGGCGAGGCGATCCGCGCACGCGGCGCGGCGCTCGGCTTCACGTTCCGCATGGACCTGCGCGGGCGCATCTACAACACCTTCGATGCGCACCGGCTGCTGCACTGGGCCGAACTCGAGGGCCGGCAGCTCGCGCTGAAGCATGCGCTGTTCAAGGCCTACTTCACCGACGGCCAGGACCCGAGCTCGCACGAGGTGCTGGTGAAGGTGGCCGCCGAGGTCGGGCTCGACGCGCAGCGCGCCCGCGAGGTGCTGGCCTCGAACGAGTTCGCCGACGAGGTGCGCGAGCGGGAGGAGTTCTACCGCCAGCACGGCATCCAGGCCGTGCCCTCGGTGATCATCAACGACCGCCACCTGATCCAGGGCGGCCAGCCGCCCGAGGTGTTCGAGCGGGCGTTGCGCGAACTGCTCAGTGCTGCATGAGTCAGTGCTGCTTGAGCCACTGCCCGTTGACGTTCATCAGCGCGCACGGACCGGTGTAGGGCTTGCGGTTGGCCTCGCAGGCCGACATGGCCTGGCGCGCCGCTTCGCGCGGTGAGGCCTGGCCGGCGCGCCAGCCGAAGGCGCCGCTGTCGGACGACGCGAAGGCCTTGTGGTTCGGCTGGGCCAGGTACTCGTCGGTGAAGGCCCTCAGCGCGTCCGGGCCGGTGATCACGTCGGCGGCCTGGGCGGCGCGCGGGTCGAACTGTTCCGTCGCCGGGGCCTCGGCCTCGCGGACGCGCTTGACATACGACCGGTACGACGAGAACGAGGCGAGCAGCATCAGCACCAGCAGCACGCCCGTGATCACCGCGGCCACGGCGTTGCCCCGGCGCGGCTGCGGGCCGTAGTCGTTGTCGCCGCCGGTGCCTGGCCAGAACATCATCACCAGGCCGAGCAAGCCGCCGAGGACGGGCACCGACAGCAGCAGCGACCACCAGCCGCTGCGGTTCAGGTCATGCAGCCGCAGCGCGCTGGCGCGCACCGACCAGATGACGAACGCGGCGAAGACCGGCACGAGCAGAAGCGCGAACCCCACCGAGCGGAAGATCGGCAGGATCACCGCCGCGCCGACAGCGATCAACGCGACGCCGAGCAGGCTCAGCATGCCGGTGTTGAAGTAGGCGATGCGGCCGATGCGGCCTTCGAAGCTCAGGCTCAGGACCGGCGGCAATTCCTCGCTGGGTTCGTACCCCACGGCGCCGCCCGACTTCGGCGGCGCATAGCGGCCGCCGCCGTTGCGGGCCGCCAGGCGCTCGGCGCGGGCCCGGTCGATCTCTTCCTGCTTGTTGGCGATCGCGCGGGCGATGTCGGTGGAGCAGTTGCGGCAGAACGCGCGCTTGGGCTGGCGCTCGCCGCAGTTGGGGCAGGTCACCTGCTCTTCGAGCGGTGCCAGCGGCGGGATCGTGGCGGCGAGCGGCGTCGGGGGCGGCGCGGCGACGGGCGCGGCAGTGGGGGCCTTCGCGGCAGGGATCGGTGGCGTCGCCAGCGGCGAGGTGGTCACCCCGACCGGCTTGCCATCCGCCGTCTCGACCAGCACCTGCATGCCCATCTGGCGAAACTTCTGCACGTAGCGATCGGCATCGGCGAGCGCGATGGCGCGCTTGATCACCGTGCGGCCGCCGGCGAACACCTCTTCGAGCCGCTCGCCCTCGACGCGGTAGGCCTGCGCGAAGCTGCGCTTGACCTCGTCGAGGCTGAACCCGCTCAGCACCTCGCCCGCGAACACCAGGCGCACCTGTGCACTGCCTTCCATCGAATCCCTCCAGGGCCCGAGCCCCTGCGCTGTTTGGGCGTGAGCATAGAGGCACCCTGTGCCGGACGGCCCCTGCAAGAGGCCATTCATCCTCAATATTGGGGAGATGCGTGTGATTTTTCAGATGGCTTGAAACAGTTCACATGCTGTTCTTTTGGTTTACAGCTCTCAAGCAGTAAATTGACTCAACAGCCTACAATATGTGAACCCGAAGTACAGCTCGGAGCTTGCATGCCTGATTTCACCGTTCGCACTGCGGATCAATTGCCGACCCTGCTGCAGGCCTTCCGCAAGGAGGCCGGCCTGACGCAACGCGAAGCCGCCCTGCGTCTAGGCGTCACCCAGCAGACCTACTCGGCCCTGGAGCGCAACGCCGAGAAGGTGGGCGCCGCCCGGCTGCTGAAGCTGCTGGGCATCCTCGGCGTCGAACTCGTGCTGAGCAAGCCTGCCGCCAGCCCCACGCCGCCGGCCTGGTGACGCATGGGACGCCGCTCGCACACCCGCTCGCTCGGGCTCTGGATGAACGGGGTCTTCGTCGGCACCTGGAGCCGAGCCCCGAACGCGCCGGACACGCTGCAGTACGACCTCGACTGGACTCGGTCGGAGCAGGGTCGCCCGCTGTCGTTGTCGCTGCCCTTCACGCCGGGCAACGGGCCGCATCGCGGAGACAAGGTTCGCGCCTGGTTCGCCAACCTGTTGCCGGACAGCCAGGACATCCTCGACCGCATGGCCCGCCGCTACGCGACGGGCTCGACCGACGCGTTCGATCTGCTGTCCGAGATCGGACGCGACTGTGTCGGGGCGCTGGAGATCCTGCCCCCGGACCAGGCTCCGGCCGGCCCCGCGGCCGTGCAGGCGCAGCCGCTGACCGATGCCGAGGTGGCCGAGGTGCTGCGCGGCACCACGACGCCGCACACGCTGGGGCTGGTCGCCAACGACGACGACTTCCGCATCTCCATCGCGGGCGCGCAGGAGAAGACGGCGCTGTCGTTCCAGGACGGCCGCTGGTGCCTGCCACGGGGCGGCACGCCCACCACGCACATCTTCAAGCTGCCGCCGGGGCTGATCGGCGGCATGAAGCTCGACATGCGCGACTCGGTCGAGAACGAGTGGCTGTGCTCGCGGATCCTGCAGGCGTACGGCCTGCCGGTGGCCGCCTGCACGCCGCTGCAGTTCGAGGACATGAAGGCACTCGTGGTCGAGCGCTTCGACCGCGCCTGGTGGAGCAGCCCGGCCGGTGAGCGGCGGCTGATCCGCCTGCCGCAGGAGGACCTGTGCCAGGCCAGCGGCGTGCCGCCCGGCGCCAGGTACGAGGCCGAGGGCGGCCCGGGCATGGATCGCATCCTCGGCGTGCTCGAGGGTTCCATGGCACGCGAACGGGACCGCCGGACCTTCTTCCAGGCGCAGTTGCTGTTCTGGATGCTGTGCGCGACGGATGGCCACGCGAAGAACTTCAGCCTCTTCCTGCGTCCCAACGGGCGCTACCAGCTGACGCCGCTCTACGACGTGCTGTCGGCGTACTCGGTGCTGGGCGCCGGCCCGTCGAAGATCTCGCCCTTCAAGGCCAGGATGGCGATGGCGGTGCGTTCGAAGAACGCGCACTGGAAGATGCAGGACATCCAGCGACGGCACTGGGAGGCGCTCGGTGCGCGCCATGGTGTCGTGACGGAGGCCGGCCAGCCGGTCGGCCTCGTGATCGACGAACTCGTTGCGCAGACGCCGCGAGTGATGGACGCCGTGCGCGCGCAGTTGCCGGGCGACTTTCCGATGCAACTGGTCGACAGCATCCTGGATGGCCTGCAGGACGCAGCGAACAAGCTCGCGCTGCCTTGAGTCGAGCCAGAAAAGCAGAAAGCCCCGAGCAGCGAACTGTCTCGGGGCTTCCATGATCTGGTGGCCAAGGGCGGAATCGAACCACCGACACGCGGATTTTCAATCCGCTGCTCTACCAACTGAGCTACTTGGCCGTGAGCCGATGAGTATAGCAGTTTGCCGGCAGGCTTCGATCAGATCCCGCCGCTGCGCTTGTTGCGCGTCAGGTCGACGCCCAGTTGCTTGAGCTTGCGGTACAGGTGCGTGCGCTCCAGGCCGGTCTTCTCGGCCACGCGCGTCATGCTGCCGTTCTCCTTGGCCAGGTGGAACTCGAAGTAGCTCTTCTCGAAGGCATCGCGCGCCTCGCGCAGCGGCCGGTCGAGCTCGAAGCTCTGTTCCGATTGCGGGCCGATCGGCGGCAGCGGCATCGCCTGGCTCACCGGCAGCGTCTCGATGGGCATGCCGTACTCGATGCGCGGCAGCGGCAGGGGGGGCGGCGGCGGCGGCGGCGGCGGGGCCGCCCGGCTGTTCGGCTTGACCAGCGCCTGCTCCACCGCGCGCAGCAGCTTCTGCAGCGTGATCGGCTTCTCGAGGAAGGCCACCGCCCCGACCTTCGTCGCCTCGACCGCCGTGTCGATGGTGCCGTGGCCCGACATCATGATCACCGGCATCGTCAGCAGCGTGGTCGCACCCCACTCCTTCAGCAGCGTGATGCCGTCGACATCGGGCATCCAGATGTCGAGCAGCACGAGGTCGGGCCGCACCCGCTCGCGGCACGCGCGGGCCTGCGCCGCGTTCTCGGCCAGTTCGACCTGGTGGCCTTCGTCGGTCAGGATCTCCGACAGCAGGGCGCGAATGCCCAGTTCGTCATCTACAACAAGAATGGTGGCCATGAACCCTCAGTGCACCCGGCTGTCGGCGGCGGCCGCTTCAGCGGACCCAACCGGTGCGAATTTTGAAAATGATAGCGAAACTTGGGCACCGATCACGACTTCTCCCTGCTCGGAAGCCTCGGTGAGGTTGGCCAGCCGGATGCGCGCCCCGTGTTCATCGGCGATTTTCTTGACCACGGCCAGGCCCAGGCCGGTCCCCTTGCTCTTCGTGGTGACGTACGGTTCGAACGCCCGCTTCAGCACCTTGTCTGCGAATCCCGGCCCATTGTCGATCACCTGCAGCCGCACGGCCCGCACCTCGCCCTGCTCGGTGCGCGCGAGTTCGGTGACCACCCGCACCTGCCCGTCGGGCCGCTCGGCCACCGCATCGATCGCGTTCTGCACCAGGTTGTGGATGACCTGCCGCAGCTGCGTCGTGTCGCCGATGATCGCCGGCAGGTCGGCCGCGAAGACGGTTCGCAGCTGCCCCGATTCCTGCGCCGTCGCGTACAGCGTCAACACCTCGGCCACCAGCGCGTTCAGGTCGAGCGGGTGCGGCCGCGCCGCCGGCAGCCGCGCGTAATCGCGGAACTCGTTGACCAGCGTCTTCATCGCCTGCACCTGGCTGACGATGGTGCCCACCGAGCGCACCAGCATCGCCTGGTCGAGGCCTTCGAGCTTCGATTCCAGCTTGTGCTGCAGCCGCTCGGCCGACAGCTGGATCGGCGTCAGCGGGTTCTTGATCTCGTGCGCCAGCCGCCGTGCCACCTCGCTCCAGGCCTCGGCGCGCTGGGCCGAGACGACGTCGCTGATGTCGTCGAACACCATCAGGCGGCCGTCGTGCGGCATCGCCGCCCCGCGCACCAGCAGCGTCACCTTGTCGCGGTCGGCCGCGGTCTGCAGGTCGAACGCATCCTGCCAGTGGTCGCGCTCGCCGGCCTCGGGGCTGCTGCGGTGCAGGTCGAAGCGCTGCAGCACCGCCCGGCCGAAGTCCGCCAGCCCCGGCACCTCCGCCAGCGTGCGGCCGCGGTAGGCCGACAACGGCAGCCGCAGGATGCGCGTCGCGCCCGGGTTGACGGTGTCGATGCGGCCGTCGCGGTCGAACACGATCACGCCGGCCGTCAGGTTGTCGAGGATGGTCTGCAGGTTGGTGCGCGCCGCCTCCAGCTGCGCGAGGCTGCGCTGCACCAGCGAGCGCGCATCGGACAGCTGCTCGGTCATGTCGGCGAACGAGCGCGTCAGGCCGCTCAGCTCGTCGCGCGACGACACCACCTGCTTGCGCGTCAGGTCGCCGCGCGCCACCTGGCGCACGCCCTCGGCCAGCACCAGCAGCGGCCGCGCGAGCTGGTTGCCCAGCGTCACCGCGAGCAGCAGCGCGCCGAACACCGCGAGGATCAGCGTCAGCGTCAGCGTGCCGATGTACATGCGCCGCAGGCCGTCGCGCGCCAGCGAGCGCTGCTGGTACTCGCGGTAGGCCGCCTGCACCGCCAGCGCATTCGTCACCACCGAGCTCGGCAGCAGCTGGGTGACGAGCAGGAAGCGGTCCTGCGCGTCGAGCGAGATGTTCGAGCTCGGCATGAAGGCCAGCGCCTTGATGCGCGCGGTGCCGGAGTTCGCCGCGGTGTCCTCGTCCAGCCCCTCCAGCTGGCTGATCACCCGCGAGTTGCGCGCCTGGCGCAGCTGCGCCTGCGTCGGCCGGTCGGGCGACAGGTTGCCGGCGGCGCTCGGGCCCACCGTCAGCAGCACCTGGCCGCTCGGCCCGAGCACCGTCACCTCCTGGGCCGACAGCTGCTCGCGCAGCCGCTCCAGCTGCAGCGGCTGCACGGACGGCGTGCTGTCGGCCAGCCGCTCGGCGGCGAGCCGGGCCTTGTTCGCGAGGTCGTTGACCTGCGCATCGAGCGTGCCGCGCCCGAGGTTCAGACCGGCATCGAGCGCACCCTCGACCTTCACGTCGAACCAGGTCTCGATGCTGCGCGAGACGAACTGGTACGACACCGTGTAGATCAGCAGCCCCGGCACCACGCCCACCATCGCGAAGATGGCCGCGAGCCGCAGCAGCAAGCGGCTGCCGAACTTGCCGCGCCGCACCCGCAGCAGCAGGCGCACCGACGCGATGCCGATCACCAGCATCAGCAGCGCGGCGACGATCAGGTTGACCCAGAACAGCCAGACGTAGTGCTTCTCGTACAGCCCGCGGCTGTTGGTGGCGATCGACAGCAGGAACACCAGCACCAGCCCCGCGCCGGTGACGGCGACCAGCGAGACGATCCATGCCCAGCGGGAGGCCTTGGTCATGTCAGTGACGAACCCACGGCGACGTAGCGATCACCCTGTTGAAGCGGGCACTGCGTGTCAAAAGCGCTTGAAACGCTCGACGCGCAACGTCCAGTCGGCCTGCCCGCCGATGCCGATCTGCATCGGCCGCGGCAGCTGGCTGGTGTCCAGCCGGTAGCTGAACTCGATGTAATGGTGGCCTTCGTCATCGATCTGCGCCGCATCGGCCAGCCGCCAGCTCACGACGCGGCGCAGCGAGGCCAGCGCATCGAACAGATTGTCGTAGCTCTGGTGCAGCCCGCCGAAGGTGACGCGGTATTTCCGCGTCAGCGGCTGGTAGGCCAGGCGCCAGGTGCGGGTCGACGACGTGATCAGCTTGTCGCGCCAGTACCAGCGGTCGCGGTAGACCTCGGCCTCGGCGACGAAATACACCGGCACGCCCTTCAGCAGCGCGTCCTCGACCGAGTGCGGCAGCTCGAACTGGGCCGAGAAACCGAGCAGCAGGCCGTCTTCGTTGCGCACCAGCTCGAAGCTCTCGAGCTCGATCGGCTCGGCCCGCAGCGGCGCGTGCAGCGCCATCAGCAGCGCGGTGGCGACCCACAGCAGCAGCCGCCCCCAGCCACCCGCGCCGGGGACACAACCGCCTTGCCTGGGAGGGAACCGGAGCGAGCGCAGCACGGATTCGTTCTAGGATTTGGTCAGCAGTGCGTAGAAGAAGCCGTCGGGCGATGCACCCGGATGGAGCGCGTGGCCTTCGCCTGGATTGTCGGCGAGCGGCAGCAGGTGGCCGGGTGAAGGCCGGTCGGAAGCCGCGGACGCGTTGGTTTCGCGTTGCAAAAAAGCGTCGATCACCTGCCGCCCCTCGGCCTGGAACACCGAGCAGGTGCAATACACCAGCTGGCCGCCCGGCTTCAGCAGCGGCCACACGGCGTCCAGCATCTCGCCCTGCAACGTCGCCAGCGCCGGGATGTCCGTCGGCCGGCGCAGCCAGCGCACGTCCGGGTGGCGGCGCACGATGCCCGAGGCGCTGCAAGGGGCATCGAGCAGGATCGCGTCGAACGGCCGGCCCTGCGACCAGGCGGCGGTGTCGCGCGCGTCGGCGGCCACCAGCGTGGCCTGGCGGCCGATCCGGTCCAGCGTGTCGCGCACCCGGGCCAGCCGGCCCGGATCGCTGTCGAGCGCGGTCACGTCCAGGTCGGCCAGCTCGAGCAGGTGGGCGGTCTTGCCGCCGGKGGCCGCGCAGGCGTCGAGCACGCGCGCGCCGGCCGGCAGACCCTCGCCGAGCAGCAGCGGGGCGGCGAGCTGGGCCGCCGCATCCTGCACCGAGACATCGCCGGCCGCGAAGCCGGGCAGCCGCTGCACCGCCGCCGGCTGCGCCAGCACGACCGCCTGCGGGCCGGCGACCCGGCCTTCGAGCCCGGCCTCGGCCAGCCGGCGCACATAGTCCGCGGGCGTGCCGCGGCGCGCATTGACGCGCAGGGTCATCGGCGGGCGGCTGTTGTTGGCCGCGAGCAGCGCCTGCCAGTGATCCGGCCAGTCGGCCTGCAGCCGCTCGACCCACCAGCGCGGGTGGTTGTGGCGGGCCAGCGGATCGGCGAGCGCCGCGGCCACCTGGGCCGCTTGCTCGCGCAGGAAGCGGCGCAGCACCGCGTTGACGAACGGGGCGCCGGCGTGGGCGCGCTGCTTGGAGGCCTCCACGGCCTGGTTCACCAGCGTGTGCGGTGCGTAGCGGGCGCCGTTGATGGCCAGCTCCGCGCTGGCGGGTTCGTCCGATCCGGCGCCCGGCCACAGCAGCGCCAGCACGCTCAGCAGCAGCGCGTCGATGAACGGCGGCGGTGCCTTGAGCGCGAGCTGGCGGCGCAGCACCTCGGCGGCGCCGAGCTTGCGCATCACCTCGAACGCCAGCGCCTGCGTGCCCGGCCGGGCCTCCGCAGGGCAGCGCGCGAGCGCGTCGTTGAGGGAGCGGCCGTCGCGCACGGCCTGCACGGCGTTGGCGACATGGACGAGGAGCTGGTACAGGGGCAGGGAGGTCACGGGCGAGAGTCTACGGGCGCGGGCACAATCGCCACCCTGTGCGGCCCACCAGAAAGACCGACATGCCGAAAGCGCCCCCCCGCGACGACGCCCGAAGCGAAGCCGAACTCGCCGCCCTGCCCGCGTCCGAGCGCATCCGCTACCGGCTGGTCGGCGCCGATTGCCGCTACCACGCCAACGACAACATCGCGGCCCACATCCGCGAAGGCGAGATCGACGAGCTGCGCGACGAGGTCGAGGCGAAGATGCAGGAGGTGTTGAAGGCGCTGGTGATCGACACCGACAGCGACCACAACACCCACGAGACTGCCAAGCGCGTCGCGAAGATGTTCCTGACCGAGGTGTTCCGCGGCCGCTACGTGCCGATCCCCGCGGTCACCGAGTTCCCGAACGTCGAGCGGCTCAACGAGCTGATGATCGTCGGCCCGATCACGGTGCGCAGCGCCTGCTCGCACCACCTGTGCCCGATCATGGGGCGGGTGTGGATCGGCATCCTGCCGAACGAGCATTCGAACCTGATCGGGCTGTCGAAGTACGCCCGCATCTGCGACTGGATCATGAGCCGCCCGCAGATCCAGGAAGAGGCCGTCACGATGCTGGCCAACGAATTGCAGAGCCGCGTCAAGCCCGACGGCCTCGCCCTCGTGATGGAAGCCGATCACTTCTGCATGCACTGGCGCGGCGTGAAGGACGACCAGTCGATGATGACCAACAGCGTGATGCGCGGCTCGTTCCTGAAGGACGCGAACCTGCGCCGCGAATTCCTGTCCCTGCTGAGCAAGAAGACCTGAAAGGATTCCCCATGCTCGTGCGCCTGATGTACGCCAGCCGTGCCGCCGCGTCGATGGACACCGAGACGCTCGCGGCGATCATGAAGAAATCGCGTGCCCACAACCCGCAGGTCGGCGTGACCGGGGTGCTGTGCCATTCCGGCGGCATCTTCCTGCAGGTGCTCGAAGGCGGCCGGCTGCCGGTCAGCCAGCTGTACAACCGCATCGCCAACGACCCGCGCCACCACGACGTGGCGCTGCTGCGCTACGAAGAGATCGGCGAGCGCCGCTTCGCCGGCTGGGCCATGGGCCAGGTGATGATGAACATGCTGAACCCGGCGCTGCTGCTGAAGTATTCCGAGCGCGCCGAGCTCGATCCGTACGCGGTGTCGGGCGAGGTGTCGATGGCGCTGTTCGACGAGCTGGTCGCGTCCGCCTCGGTCATGTGCCAGAACTGAGGCCGGCGCGCAGCACCGCCGCCGGCAGCTCGATGTAGTGCCGGGCCAGCTCGGGCGGCAGCGGCGAGTCGAGCAGCAGCCCGGCCAGCCGCAGCGCATCGGCCGCGCCGTCCGACAGCCGGTTCATCGGGCTCGCGGCCAGCGCCGCCTCGAGCCAGGCGCGCACCAGCACCGGCCGCAGCATCCAAGGGAGGCCCTGCACGACGGCGAGCGCCTGCGCCACCTCGTCGGCATCGGGCAGTTCGGGCGCCGGCACGATCGCATCGCGCACCCAGCGCTTCATCACCGCCTGGTACCAGGCCGTGCCGCTCTCGAGCTCGCCATCGGGCACGAGCCGCGACAGGAAGGCCGTGAACCGCGCCACCTGCATCAGCGCCGATTCCGGCAGCTCGGCGAGGTCGTTGCTGGCGCTCGCGTTGGGGCTGGGCGGGCGGGCTTCGCCGAGGCGGTGCCGCAGCGCCAGCCAGTGCAGGCGGTCGATCGGGCGCACCTGGCCGTCGGCGGCCATCACGCGGCGGGCCGCTTCGACGACATCCTGCCGGTCGTTCAGCGGCGCGCGCGCGATGCGCGTGAGCAGCACCTCGATCCACGGCAGGCGCGCCGCCGGGCCCAGCTTGTTGACCTCGTCGCGCAACGCATCGGCCGTGCTCAGGCCGCGGGTCTCGTCGCGCCAGGCGCGGCGCTCGCGCTGGCTGCCGGGCGTCGCGATCAGTGCCAGCAGCACCGCGCGGAGCTCGCCGGGGCCATGCACGCGGCCGAGGCGGTCGATCGCTTCGCGTTCGTCGTCATCCGACGCGGGACGGGGTTGCGGCAGCGTGCCGGTGGGGTCGGGTGTCTCGGACATGGGGACAGCATAGGCGATGGGCGCGGCGGCAGCAGCCGCCACAGCGGGAAGGCGGTGCGGCTCGCCGGTTTCGTCGGCCGGCAGCGCCGGGGCCGCGAGCGGCGGCATCGCGCGGCCGTAGACGCGGCGCACGCGCTCGGGCAGCGGCGGATGCGTGGACAGCCAGCCCGCCGGCGCCTGCATCAGCTGGCCGGCCAGCAGGCGGGACGGCACGCGGTACAGCGCGGCCTCGCGCGCATCGACCTGGTGCCAGATCTTGCGCAGCGTGCCGCCCAGGCCGTCGCGGCTGCGGGTGAACTGCACCGCGCTCGCATCGGCCAGCAGTTCGCGCTGCCGCGACACGGCGGCCTGCAGCACCTGGCCGGCGACCCAGCCCAGGCTGCCCGCCGCGATGAAGACCGGGCCGACCAGCACGCCGGGGAAGCTCCGGTTGCCCTCTTCGTCGGCGTCGAACAGCCGGTGGCCGTAGCCGTGCACCAGCGACAGCCCCCACACCAGCGCCAGCAGCAGCATGTGCAGGCGCAGGTCGCCGTTGTGGATGTGACCGAACTCGTGCGCAACGAGGCCTTGCAGCTCGTCGCGCGTCAGGCGCTGCAGCGCGCCGCGCGTCACCGCGACCACCGACTCCTCGGGCGACCAGCCGGCCGCGAACGCATTGATGGCGTGCTCGCGCTCCAGCAGGTAGACGCGCGGGCGCGGCAGGCCGGAAGCGAGCGCCATCTCGTCGACGATGTTCAGCAGGCGTCGCTCGGTGACGTCGCGCGGGTCGAGCAGTTCGCGCCCGCCGGCCCATTCCGCCACGTGGGCGCCGCCGCCGCTGCGCAGCCGCACCGTCTCGACCCAGCAGCCGCCCAGCACGAACAGCAGCACGATCGCGGTGTTGGTCTCGAAGAAGAGCGACGGCAGGCCGGGGAAATCGGCGTCGCGCAGCAGCAGCGCGGCAGCGCCCCACCAGAGTGCGAGCAATGCCACGTTGACCACCAGCACCAGTGCGACCAGCAGCAGCGCGAACAGCGCCAGCAGCCGCTGCGTGGCCTGGCGGGTCTCGTCCTGCTGGTCGCGAAAGCGCACGGCCGCGCGCGGACTACAGCTGCACGCGCACCGCGGCGCGCTCGGCCTCGCTCGTGGTGGACTGCAGCATCGCGGCCTCGCGGAAGCCGAACAGCGCGGCCAGCAGCCGGGTCGGGAACTGCTGCGCGGCGACGTTGTAGTCGAGGGCCGCGTCGTTGAACAGCTGGCGCGAGAACGCCACCTTGTTCTCGGTGCTGGTCAGCTCCTCGGACAGCTCGCGCAGGCTCTGGTCGGCCTTCAGCTCCGGGTAGGACTCGACCAGCGCCATCAGCCGGCCCATCGCCGAGCCGAGCACGCCCTCGGCCATCGCGAGGCTCGTCACCGGCCCGGCGGCACCGGGGCGCGCGCGCGCCAGGTCGGCCGCGGCCTTGGCCTGGTTGCGGGCGGCGGTCACGGCCTCGAGCGTCTCGCGCTCATGCGTCACGTACTTGCGCGCGACCTCGACCAGGTTGGGGATCAGGTCGTAACGGCGCTTGAGCTGCACGTCGATCTGCGCGAACGCATTGCCGATCACGTTGCGCAGGCGCACCAGGCGGTTGTAGGCGCCGACGGCCCAGAAGACCAGCACGGCAAGAACGATCCAGGCGACGATTTGGGCTGTACTCATGGGGGAGGAATGTACAGCTCCCCGGCGACGGTCCGATCAGCGTTCGACCGGCGGATGCTTCAGCGAATGCGCCACCTCGGCCAGCGCCTCGCGCGCCTGCTCGCTGTCGCGCACCAGGCCCAGCTCGCCGCGCTCCCAGGCCATCGCGAGCGCCTGGTGGGCCGGCGGATATTCCAGCGCCGCCGCTTCGCGGTACAGCAGCAGCGCCCTCGCCTCGTCGCGCGGCACGCCATCGCCCTCGCGCGCGGCATTCGCCAGCAGGAACAGCGCCTGCGGATCGTGCGCCTGTGCGGCCTGCGCCAGCCAGCGCGCCGCAGCGCCCGGATCGCGCGCGCGCCGCGCCAGCAGGCCGCGCTGCAAGGCCGCGCCCGCATGGCCTGCCTCGGCGGCGCGCTCGAAATCGCGTGCCGCCAGCGCCTCGTCATGCTGCGGCCCGGATTGCAGGTGCAGCTTTCCCAACTGGTAAGACGCCTGGGCATCGCCCTGCTGCTGCGCCGCCTGCAGCCAACGCAGCGCCTCGCTCCGGTCCGCAGCATCGGCCGTCGCGGCCAGCACGCTGCCGAGCGCCTGCTGCGCCTGCGCCGCGCCGCCTTCCGCGCGGTAGCGCAGCTGCTGCAGCGCCTGCGCATCGCGGCCGGCACCGGCGCGCACCGCGAGCTGTTCGGTGGACACAGCCGCCAGCGCCCCGCGCTCGCCGCGGGTGCTGACGCCCACCGCCAGCGCCGCGCTGGCGGCTGCGAGCGCGACCAGCGCCCACACGGTGTGCTCGAACAGTCGCGCCATCTCTTTTACTGCGCCAGGTCGATCGCGTACACCGACAGGCTCTTGCCGCTGCCGTCGTCCGCCTGCTGCAGCGTGATGCCGGCCAGGCCCGCAGCCTGCGCCAGCGCGAGCTGATTGGCCGCCGACTTGAAGGTCACCGGCCCGGCCGTCGTCACCTTCGTGAAGCGCCAGCTGCGGTGCGAGCCGTTGGCCGCACGGGTCAGGTTCTTCGCGGTCTTGATGTACGAGATCAGCGCATCGCGGTTCGCGTCGGGCGACGCGTAGATCGTCTTGCTGCCGTCCAGACCCGGGAAGCTGCCGCCGCCGCTCGCGCGGTAGTTGTTGGTCGCGACGACGAACTGCGCCGCCACATCGATCGCCGCGCCCTTGTACGTCAGATTCTTGATGCGGCTGCCGACCGGCTGCGTCACGTCGATCTCGTACTGCATGTCGGCCGACGTGAACATGTCGAAGTTGTAGCCCGGATAGGTGCTGACCAGCTCCTGCGCCGTGGTGAGCGCCGGGTTGATCGTGTTGAAGCGCTTCGCCGCGGTCTCCAGCCAGCCCTTGATGTCGGCGCCCGTCACCTTCACCGCATAGATCGTGTTCGGGTACAGGTACAGGTCGGCCGCGTTGTTGATCGCGAGCGGGCCGGCGGCCACGTCGGTGAAGTCATTGCCGCCGCCGAAGCCGGACTTGAACGGCGCGCTGACCGACAGCACCGGCAGCGACTTGAACTCCGGCAGGTTGGCCTGGATGTAGGCCGAGACGTAGTCCGCCTGGGCCTGGTTGACGATCTCGATCGCGCCGGGCTCGCCCACGTCGGCGAAGTAGGTCGTCATGCGGAAGTCGGTCGTGCCGACCGGCGTCTTCACGTACGCGATGGTCGCCTGGTGCTCGGCCTCGATCAGCGGCGCCACCGTCGCATCGACCGCGACATAGGTCTTGTCGGCGTTCTGCGTCGAACGTGCCTCGACCGTGGTCTTCGTCGTGTCGACCGTCCACTTGCTGCCGTCGTGCTTCAGATTCAGGCCGATCACGCCCAGGTGCTTGCCCCAGAAGTTGGCCATCACGGTCGGCACGCCGTTGACGGTGCCCTTGACCTTGTCGACACCGGTCTGGTTGAACTGCCCGACGGTGCTCTTCGCGTCCGGGAAGATTTGGTGCGAGTGGCCGATCAGCATCGCATCGACGCCGGCCACCTTCGACAGGTGCCAGCTGCCGTTCTCCATCGTCGGCGAGTAGGCCCCGGCGTCGAGACCGCCGTGCGAGATCACGACGATCAGCTCGGCGCCCTTGGCCTTCATCTCGGGAATGAACTTCTCGGCCGTTTCCTTCACGCCCTCGGTGTAGACCTTGCCGTCGAGCCAGCGCTTGTCCCAGGCCAGGATGGCGGGCGGCGCGAAGCCGATGAAGCCGACCTTGACCGGCACGCTCACGTCCTTGCCGGCCGGGTCCTTGGCCTTCAGCGTCTTCGTGACGATGGTGTACGGCGTGAACAGCGGCTGCTTGCTCTTGACGCTGTAGACGTTGGCCAGCACCTGCGGAAAGGCCGGGCCGGCGCAGGTCGGCTGCGCGCTCAGTGCCGGCATGCCGTCGACATCGAACTTGTTGCCGGTGACCTGCGCGAGGTAGGGCAGGCCGTAGTTGAACTCGTGGTTGCCGATGCCGCCCACGTCGTAGCCGGCGGCGTTCATCGCCTTGTAGATCGCCAGCGTGTCGGTGCAGGCGATCGGCTTGACCAGCGCCTGGTAGTCGGACACCGCGGTGCCCTGGATCGTGTCGCCGTTGTCGACCAGCATCGCGTTGGCGAACTCGGCGCGCGCGGCCTTGATCAGCGTCGCGGTGCGCTCGAAACCGAGCGTCGTGTCATCGGCGAGCTTGAAGTAGTCGTAGCTGCGCACATTGGTGTGCAGGTCGGTGGTCTCCAGCAGCGCGAGCTGCGCGGTCGTGCCGGCCGCAACCGCCGGCGCCGCGGGTGCGGCGTCGTCGCTGCCACCGCAGGCCAGCAGGCCGGCCCCCAGGGCGATGGCACCGAGGCCCGAACCCAGCTTCCAACCCATGCGTCGATCGAACGTCATCCTCGCTCCTCGTTGTGTGGTCGCCGTCGGGCGAAGCGGGGAGTGTCGCGACGGCATGTGGCAGGGCTGTGAAATCCGATACTTCGATCCAGCCCGAAGCAATCGATGGGCCACCGGAGCGACGATCCGACATCGCTGCCTGGACCCCTTCATGACCTCCCTCGACCTGACCTCTCTCGACCTGATGATTCTGCTGGCCTTCGCCGGCTTCGTGTTCGCCCTCGCCGGTTTCGTGAAGGGCGTGATCGGCCTCGGGCTGCCGACCATCTCGATGGGCTTGCTGAGCGTCGTGATGCCGCCGGCGCAGGCGGCCGCGCTGCTGGTGGTGCCGTCGTTCGTCACCAACCTGTGGCAGATCGCCGGGCCGGGCTTCGGCGCGCTGCTGCGCCGGCTCGCCACGCTGCTGGCCGGCGTGTGCGCCGGCGTCGCGC